>JBCBZF010000096.1:0-10571 GCA_039815525.1 Bacteroidota bacterium
AACTCATCTTCAGTGTAACAACTGTTTCGGGTCTTGGTGGCATCTCGCAGCAGCCCGACCGTTTCTACCTCAATGAATTCGGCTTCATTGCCCCAGGCATTTCGGATGTAGGATAAGATGGCAGCAATCCGGCTATTGTTGAGTTTGCGGTTGTCGCGTAAGCCGGGCATGATTGGCTGAACCTCTGGTGGTTGATACGTTTTCCCGTTGACTTTGACCGGTCCCTGCAGTCCATGCAGCGCAATCAATGTCAATCGTTCCTCGTCCCCCAGTACCCACTGAGAACCCGCAAGGGGTGGTGCGATGGCTTTGATCCCTTTACCTTCCGAATGATGACAGCCGCTACAATGTACATCATACAACTCTTTACCCGCTAGTAAGATGCGTTGTTCCTCCACCAAAAATGTCCGGTTTTGCTGTTTGGGAAGACGTTCAGGTGCATCAGCCGCAGCCAGGAGGGCATTTTTCAGATTTTCACTTCTTTCAGGTAAACGAACGATAAAACTTTCAGCCCTCTCTCCTACTCCACTCACCAGTGCATCCAGTAAGAGTGGATCCTCATCCGTCGCCAATGCCAGGTCAGAAAAATGTGTTTCAAGGGATGGATATGTTGGATAAAACTGACCAATGCTGAGCGCCATCTGTAAACGGACTTTGGGCTCTTTTAGGTTCATTTTTGACAATAAGCCAGCTAAATGTTCTGTCTCCGGACCAAGCCTGATGTTTTCCATGAGCCGTATACCCGCACAGGTCACAGGGACAGATGCTGATTGAATGGCGGTTTCGATTGTCGCAGCGGTCAAGGTATCCAATCCTTCGAGGGTCCACAAAGCATGCAGCTGTCCCATCGGTTCGCCATTTTGAAGCAGTTGCTGTAAATCCGGAATGATGTCCTTCGCCTGCCGGTCTACCAGCAACTGCTGGGCCATGTCGCGGGTCCATCCATTGGGATGGTCCAGCATTGCAACCAACTCTTTATTGTTGAAGCCAGCCATCGGTTTCCATGTCTTACGGGGGCTTTCCTTATGTACAATCCGATAGATGCGCCCTCCCCCGACTGCCTGATCAAGTTGTCGGTTGCGGATATGATCGCGCAGATATTCCGTGAGATAGGTTTTGTGCTGGATGATCCCACGATAAAAGTCCACGACATACAAGGTGCCATCCGGACCATTATATAGATTGGTGGGGCGAAATAGCTCGTCTTTTGAGGCCAAAAACTCTTGTCTTTCATAAGCCTGATAGCCTTTCACCTGCACCTGATCAAGCTGAAGGACATTGCGTTTGAGCAGATTGCCCGCTGGCTCCGCCACAAAAGCATTTCCGTGGTACGCAGCGGGAAATTGATCCCCCCGATAAATGACGGGACCGCAGGCAGCGGTGAAAACACACAGATGTCCCTCATCACTCAGCATATGAGGCTGATAGCCCCGATTGATGCCGGTGGCATGAATTGGATACACTGCCTGATCGGCTACGATCTCTTCTCCCGTTCCGACGGATGGATTGTGGTAAGGATTGCGCAACAGACTCCCCGGCGGTGTCCAGTCCCCCCGAAGTTGGTTGCTGTTATCATTGAAGTACAAACGGCCTTCATCATCCATGGTGATGCCCCATTGGCCGCGGAATTCAGTGGCTTCTTTTTCCCATTGACCATTTCGCAGACGGTACCGAAAACGAGCTTTGGCGCTATAAATCCAGTTGTCCAAACCACGCATCAAGCCATTTGGTTGGTGCTCCACATTGCCCCCAACAGCATATTCAGCATCCACCAATTGTCTTTCACCTGCTTCCCCATTTTCATCTAACGGCACAAACCACAACTCAGGCGGGGTAGCAAACAGTAAGCCCTCCCCAATCAAACAGAGTGCCCGTGGCAAGACGAGGCTGTCCAAAACAAGCCTGCGATGGTCCATTTTCCCGTCCTTGTCCTGGTCCGTTAGCTTGACAATTCCTCCCGTGGGTAGCTCCTCACCTTCTCCTTCCAGATTTGGCATATAGCCACGCATCTCCACGATCCACATATTCCCATCCGCGTCGAATGACATCGCAACCGGATCGTGTACCAATGGCTCTGCAGCCACGACTTCCAGCCCAAATCCGTCTTCCAGAACAAACGAATCCAAGGGAGGGAACAGAAAGCCTGATGGTTGCTGACATCCACAAAAAAAGAGTACACCCAAAAAGAGTATCTGACGGTTTCGCATGATAAAAGTGCGTCTACTCAAACAACGCTCGAAGTACATATATGGTTTTGACAATATCATTTCATGGTTCGGAGGAAGACTTCTGAGAAATAGCTTGCACGATTTGTAATGACAGCTCAGCAGCTTGCACAAAGAACTCTGGCTGACTTCGCTCAAAGGTATCAGTAGGTCGGTGGTAATCTTCGTGATCTTCGACCCCCAGATACAAAAAAGGAATATTGGCGTCAAAAAATGCAGCATGATCAGACGAGCGACTCCAATCGTCAAGCCAAATGATGCTTGGCCAATCCCGATCATGACCAAACAACACCTTTAATGGACTTCTTTGCACTACCTCTGCCAATTGCTGTCGAAAGACGGGATAATGCGCGCTTCCACAAAGAAAGATTTCATTTTGGTGATTGCGACCCAGCATGTCGAGGTTCAGATTCAGCAGAATGGTCCGCTCTGTGATCAGCTCACTCTGCACCAAAAAATTTGCCCCTTTCAAACCGATTTCCTCTGCATCCAAGGCCACAAAAAGTACCGAGTATTCGAGAGGGTGTTGGGCCAGATACCTGGCAACTTCCAACATCGCAATCACGCCGGAGGCATTGTCATCTGCACCGGGATACAATTCACCTTGATGAAATCCCAGGTGATCGTAATGCGCACTCATGACAATGTATTGATCTGGATGTTGGGAGCCTTTCACCTCGCCGATGACATTCCTGCCAGAAAGTGTTTCTCCCTGGAACGAAAATGTGAAGTTTTGCATCCAGTCTCCATTTATCATGGTCAAGCCAGCGCGATCCATTTGCAGTGCAATCCAGTTGGCAGCACGTTCCGCATCAGGACTGCCTGTCTTTCTCCCATGAAAAGAGGTGTCGCAGAGGAAGGCAAGCTGCTCCAATAATCGATCATGGTTCAATCTCTCCCAGGGTTCTACATTCATGCGCGCCGCCAGAAGTTGTCGCTGCTTGTCCAGGTCCCGGACACCATGGGTAAAAAATGCCCATCCCGCATAACTTGTCCCGATAAGAAGCAGGATCATCAATATCCAGCGATGGTTTCTCTTCATTTTGACCAATTCTTTCCCAAAAGGTCTGCAATATTCTCAATATTTGGCTGAGAGCCATCCTTCTGATTGCGAAAAGCCTTCTGTTACCCTTATCTCATTTTCGATTCGCAAAAGACAGATCGTTTCATGACAAAAACCATAAGCGTTAGGCCGATTTACTGAAATTCCTTTATCTTGACCGCCTACTTCTATTGGAAAAAAGACTACTATGGAATTTGCTACGATTGACTATGTTGTCTTTGCCCTTTATGCCGCAATCATCATGGGGATTGGCCTGTGGGTATCGCGAGACAAAAAAGGGGAAAGTAAAAATGCCTCAGACTACTTTCTTGCGAGTAAATCTCTTCCCTGGTGGGCCATTGGTGCCTCACTGATCGCCTCCAATATTTCGGCAGAGCAGTTTATCGGAATGTCCGGTTCAGGTTTTCGTCTCGGTCTGGCCATTGCCAGTTACGAATGGATGGCGGCAGTCACCCTGCTGATTGTGGCCTATCTTTTCCTCCCAATTTTCCTCAAAAAGGGCATATTTACCATGCCTCAATTTCTGGAAATGCGCTATGACAACCGGGTACGGACCATTCTGGCTATCTTCTGGCTGTTGGTGTTTGTCTTCGTCAACCTGACCACGGTTCTACACCTTGGTGCGCTGGCCATGGAAAAGATCATGGGTGCCAATTATTGGGTCGCCATCATTGGGCTGTCTCTTTTTGCCATTGTGTACTCATTGTACGGCGGACTCAAAGCAGTGGCTCTGACCGACGTGGTCCAGGTCGTCTTCCTGATTGGTGGTGGTTTGCTCACGACCTACTTTGCACTGGATGCATATTCAGAAGGTGCAGGACCAATCGCAGGATTCAACAAACTACTCGAAAATGCCGGTGATCACTTCAATATGATTCTTTCTCCGGGGGACATTACATTTACTGACAACGGCTCGGTGAAGGACGCCTACATGGACCTTCCGGGCCTCTCCGTCCTACTCGGCGGTATGTGGATTGCAAACTTGTATTATTGGGGATTCAACCAATACATTATCCAGCGTGCACTAGCTGCCAAAAGCCTGAAAGAAGCTCAACGCGGGATTGCTTTCGCTGGTTATCTGAAGCTTCTGCTTCCACTGATCGTTGTCATCCCCGGAATCGTAGCCTATGCGATGGCCGCCCCCATCGAAAAAGCAGATGAAGCCTACCCCTGGTTGTTGGGACAATACATTGACCCGGGTCTGAAGGGATTGGCCTTTGCAGCATTGATTGCCGCCGTGGTTTCATCTTTGGCTTCTATGATGAACTCTACCTCCACGATTTTCACCATGGATATCTACCGGCAGTTTATCAATAAAAACCCGAGTGAAGCAGACTTGGTCAGAACCGGTCGGATTGTTGGCTTTGTTGCCATGGTTATCGCAGTCATCGTGGCCTATCCTCTGCTGGGTGCCACCGATCAAGTATTTCAGTACATACAGGAATACACTGGTTTCATTAGTCCGGGGGTATTGGCAGTCTTTGTTCTGGGATTGTTTTGGAAAAAAGCCACGCCCAACGCGGCTCTGGCCTCCGCCATTCTATCGATTCCTTTGTCCATTGCTTTTAAAGCCATGACCCCAGGCATGCCATTTATGGACCGGATCGGATTCGTCTTTTTGATTTCACTCGCCTTGATGATTGTAATTTCATTTGCTGAAAATCGTGGAAAAAATCATGAAAAAGGCATTGAGCTGGAAAAATCATTCTTCACCAATGATCCGGTTTTTGCAGTAGCTGCATTTGGGATATTAGGGATTACCACTGCCCTGTACGCAGCCTTCTGGTAAACATCATGTTATCAAACAGTCAGCCCGTCAGTTCTACAACGAATTGACGGGCTGCTTGCTTTAAGACGTGCCACTAACGAATCAAGGTTACGGTTCCCGACCGGACATAATCAAGTCCATTTTCACCGATTCCTCGTATCACATATACATACACCCCTTCCGGAGAAGGCTGCCCATCATAGGTCCCATCCCAGCGGAAGTCTTTGTTGTCTTCTTCATAAATCTTCATGCCCCAGCGACTGAAAATCTGGACATTGAGACTTCGAATCCCAACGTAGCCAACCAAAAAGTCATCATTGATGTCATCGCCGTTGGGCGTAAAGCCAGAAGGTACATGTAAGGTTACATTGTCAATGTCAATCACAACGATTGCCGTATCCGCACAACCATTTTCAGAATAAGCAATCAGTTGAACCTGATACTCACCAGCGGCCGGAAAGACGTGACTGGGATTTTCTGCGGTACTGTTGCGTCCGAAACCAAAGTCCCATTCGTAGCTGGCTGCGCCAGTGGTGGTATTGAGAAAATTAATGGTTGCAGGCGCATAGGCAAAAGTTGTATCAGGGATAAAGGAAGCGTCAGGGAAGTCGAAAAACACATCCACGGTAATCGAATCCTGTATGCCTTCGCAATCACCAATGAAGGCAGTGACATAATAGGTCGTTGAATTTTGCGGATTGACTTCAATCATCTGGGTGGTGTCCCCCGTACTCCAGAGATAGCGATCTCCGCCAAAGGCGGTCAGCTCGATTGAGCCACCCAGGCAAGTTTTATTGACACCCTCAATTCGGGTATTCGGTCTGGGAGCAATGGTAAGCGTGAGCGAATCGCTCGCTTCGCAGCCATTACCATCTATCCCTGTTACTACATAGGTCGTGCTGATCCCAGGTGTTGCCAAAGGGCTATCGCTGGTCGGATCATCCAGGCCAGCCGCAGGGGTCCATTGATAGGAAAGCGCACCAGAAGCAGACAATTGCAACACATCCCCCTCACAAATGGTGGTACTAGCTGGTCCCGCCATTACTGGCGGTAAATCATTCACCAGCACCTCTACTTGATCCTGGTCCTCACAGCCAAAAGCGTCAAATACACTCAGCGTATAGGTGGTGCTATTGTTTGGTGATGCAATGGGATTGGCGATGGTCGGATCGGACAGGCCGGTACCGGGCGTCCATTGATAACTTAAGCCTCCACTGCCCTGCAATGGCAATCCAAAACCACGACAAATGGTCAGATCAGGGCCAGCATCTGCGGTGGGAAGCGGTTGCACTTCCACCAAAATATCTTTGACACTTACACAACCCTCCGAGCTGGTAGCGGTAACGGTATAGGTAGTCGTATTCAAGGGTGAAGCCGTGGGGCTGGCAAGATTGGGGTCATCCAGAGAGCCGTCGTTGGGTGTCCAGCTAAAGCTTTCCCCTCCGCTTGACTGCAAGACGATGCTATTGCCATCACACACAAAGGTATCTTCGAGGGTAAAGACTTCGAAAACTTCTACTTCAATTGTATCCCGGGCCCTACAACCATTCAAATTCAAGCTCTCAATGATGAACGTAGTGGTCGTATCAATGCTGATCGCCTGAGTGTTGGCTTGTGTTGGGGTACTCAGGGTGGCATTGGGCAAAGCAGTCCATTGATACGAAATGCCACCATTGTCTGTAGAACGCAAGCCAACCGTTCCCCCCTGGCAAATCAAGGTATCAGGCTCGGCCGTGATCTGGAAGCTGGCATCGACATTGATCAGGACATTATCTGTCGCTTCGCAGCCATTGTCATCTGTTACCGTGAGGGAAAAATTGGTTGAATTGATCGCTATTCCGGAAGGGTTGGGAATGTCGTTGGCGGTAAAAAAAGCAGCCGCAGGTTCCCAGGCCAATTGGTTGCCTGGATCGGTGGTGCCATTCAACTGAAAGGTATCGCCTGCACAGACAATGCGATCTGGTCCGGCATCAACATCTGGTGCCTCAAAGACGGTAATGATTCGGCTGACGGTATCGGCAATGTTACACGTGGTGGAGTCGGTGATGATCAACTGTACTTCGTATGTGCCTGGGGTTTGGAAAGTATAAATGGGTTCAAACTGATTGGAGGTATTCCCATTGTCATCAAAGTCCCACAAATAGGTGGTAGACAAAGGATCATTGCCATCAGAAGTATTGTCAAAGTGAACTTGAAAAGGGGCACAACCTTCTGATTGAAAGATCACATTGTCAAATTCATCTCTTGGTAAAAATGCCGCCTCAATCCCTGCGAGGTCAAATGACAATTTGAAGATGGCCAGATTACAATTATCAGGATAACCGGTATTGGGACTATAAACGTTGGGTGTAGTGGGAAAAGGAACGCCTGGATTGCCACACTGCGCACAAACCGCATGATAGACGATCCCATTTTTGTCAAAGCGGCTGGTTCCACCATCAACATGCTCACCCGACGCAGTTACACCATTTCCGCCAAAAAATGAGGCATACAAGCGGTTTTGGGCATCACGGTCCAGTACATACAAATAAAAATCGCTGCCGTCAGTGGTTCCCTGAAAGGCATCGAAGGTAACGTTCATCCCATTGGTTGAACCCTGGGTATTGGTGGTCCCTCCCCAGCCGGTTACATAGACATTTTCACAGCGGTCTACCAGAAAAGCAGTTGGAGAAATATTGGGGTCGGGATCATTGGAGCCAAAAATGGTGGAGTATTCCAGGGCCGTCAGGCCGGCGTTGAACTTGGTGATAAACTGCTTGCCACCGGTTTCCTGATACACCGATCCGGCTACTGGATTCACAATTGGGAAGCTACCTCTGGTTTGGCCGGAAACATAGACATCAAAGTCTTCATCCACATCCAGTAGATAAATCTGGTCATAATCCGGGGTTCCCAAATAGGTCAGCGCATTGAGGTTTGTGGCTGTACTATTCAAAATGCCAGCAAAGCCATCTGCACTGCCACCCTGATAGGATGTCGCATAAGCACCACCTGTGGTTGGCAGATTGGCACTGGCAGTACCGCCTGCAAAAATGATGTTTCCCTGATCATCTAATTTCAGGGTATAAGCTGCATCTGCACCGCTCCCCCCAAAATAGGTTGACCAAGTCAGGTTGAGACCACTGGTCATCTTGAAGATGACACCATCCTGCAAGCCGCCTGGTGCACCCTGGACAACCCCTCCGGTAGTCGGAAAATTAGGCGAAAACGTCTGGGCTGCCACATACACATTATTCGCCCCATCGACGATCACTTCTCCCCGCGCATCATCTCCATAATTGAATTTTGTTACCCCATCAGTGGTAAAACCGGCATTACCATTCACCCCATCATCGGCCGTTCCGCCGATAAAAGTCGAGGCCAACAACTGCGTACCATCGCTGCTAAGCTTGGCCACAAAAATGTCAAAGGCTCCATTTAGTGTTTGATCATGCGTTCCGCTTGTGGTGGGAAAGTTAGGAGAATTGGTGCGTCCACTGATGATCAGATTGTCATTCCCATCAACAATCAGACTATGCGGTTGATCATCCACATTCCCCCCCAGGTAGGTCGCGTAAATCAATCCGGTTCCATCCGGGCTAAATTTTGAAATGGTGACTTCTCGCTGCCCACCGGCAGTATTGGTTTGATAGCCAGTGTATGTTCCCAACGTGGTAGGATAACCACCGCCACCCGAAAACTCGATCCCACCTGCATAGGCATTTCCTGCAGTATCAAAGGTCGCAGTAAAGCCCCAGTTATCTGCCGTTGATCCTGAATAGGTGGAAAACACCAGACTAGGATCAATCACCAGGGGGCGACTTGGATCATAGCCTTTGGGAAATTCGTAGGTCAGACGTTTTTTCCGAAGGTGAAAGGCAGATGGTACCTCTACCCTTTGTTCGCCTTGCACTTGGAAAACATAAGGCGCCTCTTCCGTCAAATCACGCACCGATGTTCTGATTTTCAAGGCCCCGTCTTCCAGGCGGATTTTGTCCATTCCCTCGTAGCGAATCTGGATTTGAGCAGGATCTGCACCCGGTTGAACCACAAAATCGTATTTCAGTCCTTCGGCGTGTCCGTATACCCTCAGATCAATACCGGGATAGAGGTTCTGGTAGGTTAAGGTCCCATAAAGCGGGACGCCTCCTCGCCAGTTCGCAGTATCATTGCCGATGAAATAGTTGTGATATTCAGCAAAACGGGCCGAAGCCTGGATCACAGGATCGGGATTCGCACCTTCAAACTGCATGCGTACCACATGCCCGCGAAATTGGTCTTTAATGGCTAAGGGTGATGCATAATGCCGTCCATACCCCTTTCTCCGGCCATGATCATGTCCTTGAAGTGGGAAGTGCATCAAATCATATACGAAGGCATTTTTTTCCAGTAAAATCCGTCCTCCATTCAATCTCACCTGATAGGCAATGCGTTCATCCCATTGTCCATCATTGCTGATAAAGCGCAGCTCGCTTTTACTCGTTAGCGGTTCCAAAAGATGTAAATCATCATCTGGCTCAGCTGTTCCCCACTGTAAAAACGGAATAAAACAACCCAGGAGAATGAGGAAAATTGTAAGCCTTTGCTTCATGGGCGGAGAGTACTTGGGTCAAAAGGGTCTTACACGAATCTACAGAAAAGACGGCAAGATTTCTTTGAGGATGCTTGAAAAGGGAAAAACCCTATCGGGAGGACCTAATCATTAAACGGGCAGCAAGCCCTTTTTGATGTTTTTTTATCAGAATGAAGCAAAAAAAGTCTCTTTATCCGGCAGCTTCATCGAAGTAACACAAACAAAACCTGTGCAAATACAATTTTGAGAATCATGGCAATGGGAAACATCAGGGCAAATCCTACCCCTGGCAATTGATTGCCGCTTTGTTCAGTCGCAAAATCAACCACCGCCGGCTGATTGGACACCATACCAGACAAGATGCTGAAAGGAATGCGGAAAACTTTATATCCGAATACAATCACACAGAAAGCAGAAACCAGACTGACCAGGGTTCCGGCCAGAAACAACATACCAGCGCCTCCCTGCAAGATGGTTTGGACAAAGGTATGACCAGAACGCACACCAACAGAAGCAAGCAACAGAATCAAGCCAATTTGTCGCAGGGTAAGATTGGCGCTGTATGGCAAAGTCCAAACGATGGGTCCGGTCCGGCGCAGGGCCCCCAGGATCAGTGCGACGATCAAGGGGCCACCGGCAAAGCCCAACTTAAACGTAAGGTCTCCCGGTAGCTGAAAGCTGATCATCCCCAATAAGAGTCCGAGGGCCATCCCCAGCCCAAATGACAATAGGTCAATCTGACTGAGTCGTTGATAGGAGTCTCCAAATAATTTTAACAGCGAGGGAATGTCTTTCAAGCGGGCAACAAAACGAATGCGATCGCCCAATTCCAGGACAGTTTCGCCCCTGGCGAGCAGATCGACATCACCCCGACGGACGCGGGTGATGATCGCCTGATATTTTTCTACCAAATTCAAAGACGCAATGCTTTGCCCGGCGACCTCAGGGTTTGAGAGGAATACA
>JBCBZF010000615.1:0-4467 GCA_039815525.1 Bacteroidota bacterium
CCCGTTATTCAGTGGGGAAGCTTCTCAAAGGTGAATGGAATGTCAATGTCTATCCAGATCAGTGGCAGGCGCTGATGAAGATCATTGAAGAAAAGAATCCCACTTCAATTGGTCTGAATTACTCCAAAGATTTTGCCCTGGCCGATGGCCTGGTGCATACAGAGTATGAAAGCTTCATGGAAAAGCTGCCTGAAGACTTTCGGGGCCGGGTACGTTCCGCAGAAAAACTGGCCATTGCCTGGCTGGAAACCCGCTCAGAAAAAGAGTTGGCCCTTTATCCGATGATTTGTCATATGGGGCACACCATTTTGCAGGAAGGCCTGTCTGAGAAACATATTCATCCTGGCATCACCACCACCAGAGATGTTGAATGGACTTTGCGTCAATTGGTTCGGGATTACGGTTTGGATACCTGGTTTCATCCTTCGGTTTCGATTCAACGCGCGGCCGAAGGCAACAAAGAATTTCTCCGCTCTTTCTCCAATCGTCCGCTGGACCAGGTGATCCAAATGGGCGATTTACTGCACGTGGATTTTGGCATTACCTATTTACGTCTCAACACTGATCAACAACAACATTTCTACGTCCTCAAACCAGGTGAAACCGAAGTACCGGAATACCTGCGCAAAGCCTTCGACAATGGCAATCGCTTACAGGATATTTTGATCGAGGCTTTCCAACAAGGCAAAAGCGGCAATCAGATTCTTGCCGACGCACTGGCCCAGGCCAAAGCAGTAGGCCTAAAAGCCTCCATTTATACCCATCCCATCGGATTGCATGGTCATGCCGCCGGCCCCACCATCGGTTTGTGGGATTCCCAGCAGGGCGTCAAAGGACGAGGAGATTATCCGCTTTATCCCAATACTGCCTACTCCATCGAACTCTTTGCTGCCACCGAAGTCAAGGAATGGAAAAAGATCGTCCGCATCATGCTGGAAGAAGATGGCGTATATGGAGAGGATGGATTTTATTATCTGGACGGACGGATGGAGGAAATTCTGACCATTCCGAGGCGGAAGTAGTTTTTTTGATTGTTCGTTTGATGTATGACCAAACGATTTTTCACAAACATTTACCATCTCCTTTACATTCTTTTACACAAAAAATACCGACACTGATCCGCTGGTTGATACTTTTGGACAAAATCCACCGTCTGGGATTCATCGGCCAGTACATCGTCGAAAGCATTGAAGACGCTAAAGGCCGCCTATAGCTGGGTTGTGCAGGTGGACTCTTCCGTTTTTCAGATGGGAAATTTGTACATATTACAACTGCTGGCACCTGGCAATAAACATCTTTATAATAGCTGATATGCGAAGTATTTTTCTTTTTCTCATCTGTTTTCTGGCGATCAGTTTCGTTTCTGCTCAGGAAAAAAATGAATCCCTGTCGATCCTCAAAAGTCCAGAAAACTGGCGCAGTGAGTTGATTCCTTTTCCGCTTTCTTTTGCACCTGAGATCGACTTCACTGGCGTAGAAGACATTCGATTTGCCAAAGGCTGGAACGATCAGGAAAGCCCTGAATTTTGGGCCTATGCCTTTGTCTGGTATCTGGAAAATGATCCACAGTTGAGCGACAGTCGCTTGCAGGAATTGATGAAATTGTATTATTATGGCATCATGGGGGTCGACAATACAGTCGCGCTCTTTTTGCCTTCAGGAGACGGGCATTTCATCGGGCGGGTACAGACCCATGACCGTTTTTTCACCAAACAGCCCCTTCTCCTGAATATCAGGGTAGAAACATCTTATTGCACCAAGCAAAAACGGCATCTGGTGTTGTTCCAGCTTTCTCCGCAGGCCTTTGATCATGCAGTTTGGGAAAGCTTTCAGGAAGTGGAGATTGCCGTGGATTGTGGGGAATGAGGCGTTTTACAAAACGCCTCTCTTGTTGTCAAGACAGCATCTTTGGCAGAAAAAGGATAATTTGCAGGCCATTCCGTTCCAATTCCTGCATCATGAAGTCAATTTTCGTTCTCCTCGCTGCTACTTGTCTGATTTTCGCCTGCAACAACCCCTCTGCCGCGACTGCCGAAACACAAGAGCAAACGGAACTGGATCAACTCTACCAGATGATGCGTGGAACGTTTTCCAGCGAAGCCCAATCCATCCGCGATACATCTTTTTTCAACATCAACCTGGTCATGCATCCCATCTGGGAAGGAGACGCAGACACCAAATGGCTCTATGTTGAACAAGCGGTTACCGAATACATCGACGAGCCTTATCGGCAGCGCGTCTACCGATTGTCCCGCACAAATGAGGGCTTGTTTGAAAGCAAAGTTTATGAATTACCTGGGCCGGAACGCTTCGTACATGCCTGGAATCAGCCCGATATCTTCTCCCGCATCACTGCCGATTCTCTGATCGTGCGGGAAGGATGCGCGGTCTATCTTCAGAAGGAAGCCAACAATTGCTATCGGGGAGAAACGAAAGACAAGGCCTGCCTCAGCAGTCTGCGAGGCGCGACCTATGCCACCTCCATTGTTGCGGTTTGTGAGGATGGCGTGGTTTCCTGGGATCAGGGCTGGAATGCAGAGGATGAACAAGTTTGGGGAGCGGAAAAAGAAGGCTACGTATTTGATCGGAAAGAATGAGAGATTGGATTGGCTGCTATGAGTGGGCGATCTCTTACACGAAATCAAAAAAATAGCGTAGTTTTCGGTTCACGGAGCTTGTTATGGAAACGAAAACCATCAGACTGGGCGGCGTCCCTGAACACTTCAACCTTCCCATTCATCTGGCCATCGAAAATGGCAGTTTCGCCAGCCGGGGCGTACAAATCGATTGGACCACTTTCAAAGGCGGGACCGGTCAGATGACCAAGGCTTTGCGTGCAGGAGAAGTAGATGCCTGCATCCTCCTGACCGAAGGCATCATCAAAGACATCATTGCGGGCAATCCCAGTAAAATCGTTTCCGGCTACGTCAATACGCCCCTGATTTGGGGCATTCATACCGGGCAGCAAAATACGCTGACCCATCACAACGACATTTACAGTCGGCAGTACGCCATCAGCCGCTTCGGCTCCGGCTCGCATCTCATGGCCATCGTCGATGCCAATACGCAGGATCAAAAGATTGACAAGGAGCAGTTCAGCATCATCAAGAACCTGGATGGGGCGCTGGACTCATTGGCGGCGGGAGAGACGGATGTGTTTTATTGGGAAAAGTATACCACCAAACCTTTTGTGGACAATGGCCAATTGCGGCGGGTGGGGCAATTTATCACGCCCTGGCCTTGCTTCATGATTGCCGCGACCAACGACATTCTGGCGCGTGAGCCAGATAGCATCATCCGCATGCTGCGGACCATTCATGACAGCTGCGACAGCTTTATGCAAAGCGATGACAACATTCCGCTGGTCGCGGCGCGCTATGGCCTCAAAATGAAGGATGCCACTGGCTGGTACCACGCCACCGAATGGGCTATTCACGGCTGGGTGAGCGATAAAATGCTGCGCTCGGTGATTCATAACCTCCGCGTTGCGGAGATCATTGGGGAAGACGACCCGATTCCGGATCTGGTGTGGAAGCGGTAGATGACACGGAAGCCTCCGTATCAGGCTGATCCTCTGCCGAAACATACAGTTTGAGTGCATAGGCGCAGCCGGCAAGCAGAACACCAGTCCAAACTGGCATGCCGGGATCATTGTCTGGATTGAAACCGAAGGCTCCCATAATACCAGCGGCCACCAATGCAGGCCCACCACCAAAAAGCAGGAGATTTAGAATCAAAATTCTTTGAGGGCGGTTTAGATTTTTTGGAAATATCATCGTGTGTACTTCATTGGTCCGGCATACCGGAATGGCTCTTTTTTTCTTACAGATTCTCTTTTGCAGCGATAAACAAATCGGACATCGAATCTGCTAGGCGAATCAATCCACCAGCAATGATTTCATCCCCTTGCGCACTCACATCATGCAAAACCTGATAGACGGGTGGATTGTCTCCCTCCTGATTGGAGATAAAATACGGATCGCCGCTGCCTTCCGGATCAATGCCAATACACACATAGCCTTTGGGAAGGATGGCCAGGCCTGGATAGCATTCCACTGATTCACTTTCCATCTCCTCGATGGAAGCAAGCTCAATCACATGAAACGCACCTTCGAATTCAGGATTCGAGTGGGGGATCATCAACTCCATTCCGCTTAGTGGATGCTGCTTCATCAGTTCCTTATACCAGGGCGGGATGGCTTCTCCAAGCGTTTGGGGAATTGCCGCAAAATCTGATTCTGCCAGTTTTACGCCTTCCATTCCATTGGATTGCGCGGCAGCAAGAAAGGATTCGACGGCTTGCATCAATGTTGTGTTCATGGAGATAAAATGATGGTGTGGTTTCTGATTGTGTTTTCGTTTTCAATCCTTAAGTGGCACAAAAATAGGTAAATAATTGAACCAAGGATTAAAAAAAGCAGCTCCCTTTTCATTTCTTTGCCCTGCTCCATCTATCCTTTCATGAGC
>JBCBZF010000321.1:0-6697 GCA_039815525.1 Bacteroidota bacterium
ACAGCGGGATGAGGTGATGGACAAATTCCGGAGTAAGCAAATTAAACTTCTGGTAGCAACTGATGTAGCTGCCCGTGGGTTGGATGTCAATGAATTGACCCATGTGGTCAATTTTGAGCTGCCGGATGATCCAGAGGTGTACATTCACCGCAGCGGCCGGACTGGCCGGGCTGGCAATGAAGGGATTTCGCTGTCCATCATTCACACCCGGGAAGGGCATAAAATCCGTACCCTTGAGCGGATGTCCAAACAGCCTTTCATCCAAAAAACGGTTCCAACTGGTGCCGAAATATCTCAAAAACTTTTGATGACCTGGCTTGATAAGGTCAGCAATGAGTCGGTTTCCGCTGATCAGATGGAGCGCTTTCTGGAAGATATTTATGCCAGATTGGCCGATTTGGATCGGGAAGAACTGATCCAACGCTTTGTCTCCTTGGAATTCAGTCGCATCTTCTCTATGTATGAAGGCGCACCTGATATCAATCCGACTTCGCGTAAATCTGAAAACAAGGGGCGCTATGGTATGCCGTTTACCCGCTACCGGATTGGTCTGGGCCGCCGTGATGATCTGTCGCCGGGGCATTTGATGAAAATGCTCAACCAGATGATCCAGAACCGTCGGATGCGTATCGGCCGGATCAAGATTCAAAACGACTACTCAACTTTTGAAATTGATAGCCGCTTCGACGCAGATATTCAGGATGCCTTTGCGAATTATTTCGTAGAAGGCCGCCAGGTCTCCATTCGCAACGCCGGGCAGGGCTATTTCCCCAAAGAAGAAAAGAAACGCTTCAACGGGCATGGCAATGACCAGGGACGAAAGCGGAAGCGGAAACGGAAACGCTAACATTGGCGATTGTTTCCGTTTGGATTGTGTGTGGATCACGATTGTCAACAACACCATGCATGGTACAGACGGACCGTGAATCTACAGTACCGGTAGATCTGCCCACATTTCATATTGATTGATGGGATTGGTAAAGGCTAAGTCCTGTAAGACCGAAATGGCGATGTCTGCTTTCGTATCGACATTGTTGATTTTGAGTTTCCCCAGTCGAAAGGCCAGTTCCTGAAACAATTCCCTACCAGCGATTTCGTCCTGAAAACCAAACTGGGTGATGCTGTTGTTGTTTGATGAAAAAGCTGCATAGGACAGGCAGTTGTCTCCGACCCATTTTTCCAGAAAAAGATGATCTGCTTGCCGTTTGAGAGGTGCATCCCGAAATTCCCAGGGGGGCGTGTACAAGCGTAGATGGGCATAGCGCTCCCAGTTTGGTAGCGCATGCAGACGCCATTCTCCCTCACTTTGGTAGCCAGCTATATCTATTTCTCCTCCAAAACAGTAAAGTTCACGGTGGATACGCATCCCAACACTTTCATAAGCTTTGATGGCGATGTGATTCTGGGTGATGACCTCCAGCCCCATACGCGTAAAGCCCTGGGCTGCTAGTTGGGGAAACATCCACTGGTACATTTTTTTAACCAGGCGCTTTCCTCTCGCAGATGGGACGACACCGGTACCCACATTGAAAATCGCTTTTTGCGACTCAATCAGATCGGGCGCCATGGCCATGAATCCAACCAATTGGTTGTCCGCTACTGCTGCAGGAGACAATTCCCAATCGACGCCTGCTGCTTTCCAACGCTCTTGTAAGTAATCTGGGGTGGCATCGAAGCGAACGAAATAGTCAGTAAATGCAAGGTTAAAACTCGCAGTGATTTCCTGAATGGACCATTGGCCAAGGGGAGCGATTTCCATGCCTCAATTTCGGCATCCGCCCTCACTTTAGCCAACTTACTTCAATATTCGCATATGCAGGATTGTCTGATTCATCGCGCAGACCTTTCAGCGTTTCCATGGGGCCATCCAGAAGAAACAAATTGACCAACCAGTTTGGCAGGCCACCAGGGTCAGCCATCGACTGATACACCAACTGAACCTGACCCGCTTCACCAGGCTGCACTGTCCAGGTGGTGTTGACTTTTCCCAGGCGTACGTATCCATCCTTTTCCGGGACCTCATCCGGCTGATCCGTTTGATGAATGACCACACTTCCGTCTGCTTTTTGTGTAACCACACCACCAGTTACACCATCCCGGTCTTTGAGCGGCCAGGGCATGGCAACAGTGTAGTAGGTGATGAAAGACTGAGGCAGCTGCTCTTTGATGACTTCACAGCTTTCTACTTTGTAGACCCATTTGGGAAAATGCTTTGTATCCGTCAAGAGCGCAACCACAGTTTCCAAACGCGCATCCAGGTTCATATGCGCCTTAAACTCCTTGAGGTTTTGATTGGTTCGGGTATAAATCAGGATGCCGTCTTTTTCTTTGGCCTTTTCCCATTTGGTTTGGGCCTGAAGAAAAGCGGGAACACACAGAAGTAGGATAAAACAAATGTTCTTCATCAGAGTCTGGTCAAAATGGCACTGAAGAGAATTAGCGCTGCTGTAGTGATTTATCAGGGGAAGTGATTTCCTGGATAAATAGCCGGATTTTCTCTTGAATCTCAATCGGAATTTCATTCGCAACTAACCAGGTATGTACATCTCCGAGATAGCGCATACCCAGATATTTGGCTCCCTCCTCGAACGGGGTTCGCATGCTTTCCATCCATTCTTCATCAGAACCACAACTCAGCATTGCCATTTGCTTACCTGGCAGTTTGGCGCCCAGATCTTTCCGCACTTTGAGGAGATCGGTCATGCGGTCAAAAAAATTCTTCATGATCGCGCTCATGCTGTACCAATAGACGGGCGTGGCACAGAGCATCAGATCATGCTTGTTCAGGATGTGCTCCATCAGAGGAATAAAGTCATCGTCCTGGTTGTTGAAGCTATAGTCAAAGTATTCAATGCGTTTACTTTTGAGATCAATAATGGGCCAGGCTGTCTCCGCCGCAATGAAATCGACCATCTTACGGGTACTGCCATCTGATCGGGCTGAACCCAGAATGATAATGGGTGAAGTGGACATAGAACCTGAGAACGGAAAAGCGTCTGGAAAGTTTTTGTCCCCAGTGCTAAAACTTTTTTCCCATACGCAGTAAGGGAAACCTGTCAAGCATGATGTGTGCTTCCTGCAACCGACGATAGCCCAGGCTGGCATAAAATGATTCGAGATGCAGATGCGGGGTGAGTTGGAGACTGGTGAGTGAAAAGGATTGCGCCATCTTTTCTAGCTGGTCGATAATCTGTCGACCGAGGCCCTGGCCACGATAGGATTTGCGGACCGCAATTCTGGATAAACGCCCTGCTTTTGCCGAGGCAATGCTGAGACGACCACAGCCGATGATCTCTTCCTGTTCCCAAAGGATCACATAGTGATGCTCTCCTGCTGATTTCTGATAAATATGTGCGAGCTCAATTCCTTGTTCGGTGTGAAAAACCTCCCGCCAAATTTCAAGTAGCGGTGAGATTTGGTGTGGGTGCTGTATCCACTCAAAGCGCCGCATATCAAGTAGCCCAATGTCCAAAGCGCCAGGTCTCGACATCTACTGCTCTGGCCAATTCATGGGCCTTTTTTACATTGCAGTCGGACTGGGCCAACTCGTAGTAAAAGCGGGTGATGAACATCAGGATTGCATTGCCTTCAATGCTACTCTTAGGGGCCAGGTAAGCACCGGCACCTCCATCCTGGAAGACCCAGGCCATTTTTTCATGTCCCAGGCCACAGCCCAGGTTGATCACGGTTTGTCCGCTTAGCTTGATGTTGCCACGCAAATCTTCGTGACCAAGATTTTTACGTGGTTCTCCTTTTTCGTAAACCGAAGCCGCAAGTTTGGGCATCACGATTTTGCCGTCCTTACCATGGACACTCAGGATCAAATGGTCCAGGCTGGACAGCATTTTCTCTTCTCCTTGCAGGAGTCGCAGAAGCTCATTGGGGCGGCCAATAGGAAACAGTACGCTGCGGTGGCCCATGCCTTCTACAACATTGCGGATAGCATGAGGTTCCAGTCCGACATCTGGTCCAACCAGAATACCAATGCTTTTTTGTAGCGAGCCATTTGAGGAAGTAGTACTCACGGTCGAGGGGGTTTATCTGACAAATCTACCATTTGATCCGCAAAATGTAAGCGTGAAATCTTGCTTCCTGCTAAAAATAAAAGGCCCCGGCTGGACCGGGGCACATTTTTTGACTCTGGGATTCAATCAGAATCAAGAGAGAGATGAACGATTGACGTATAAACAAATTCTGAACGCTTGCCTGTGAAAAGGCAAAGAAGTTGCCAGAATTGTAAGTATCTGATAATGAGTGGATTAATTTTTGGCACGCATGATTTTATTTCCCAAAATGAGAAAATAGCTGCCAATGCGGGATCATGGAGCCGGATTAAACCTCTCAAAAATGGCTGAAAAGTCTTCTCTGCCCATTCCGGCGGCATTGGCCTCTGCGAAGCGTTGCGCGCTGGCGGCAGTGAGCGGAACGGCTATATTGGCATCAAACGCGGCCAAATTTAGCAGGTGTAAATCTTTGTGCATCAACTCGAGCGGAAACTCCGCGGGATAGCTGCCTGCCTTCATATTGTCAGTCTTGAACTGCATATAGGCTGGAACAACCGGTAGTTTAGGGAGGAAATTGAGCAGGAAATCCCGGTCTAGGTCCATGGCTTGACCAATGGACATGATTTCTGCAAACATCGCCATCGATTGCCCCAACATGGCGTTGACCAGTAATTTGAGTGAGGATCCCTGTCCCAATTTTCCGGCATGGACCACCGCTTTACCCATGACTTCCATCAGCGGGCGAAACTGATCAACATCTGCTTGCTCACCGCCTACAAGGAAGACCAGTTCAGCACCTGCGGCCTGGTTTTTCGAACCTGCAACCGGACTGTCAATGAACCGTATCCCTGCCGCTGTCGCTGCTGCACCACACTGACGGGAAAAAGCCGGGTGTACAGTGCTGCAATCTGCCCAAAGTGCGCCTTTGGCCATGTGCCTGACAAAACCATTTTCTCCCAAAGCCGTCTCTCCGACTACCTCGGGCGTGGTCAGCATACTGATGACAATGTCTGCCTCCTGTACCGCTTCGGCCAGACTATCTGCCACGGCAAATCCAAGGCCTTCCGCTTTGGTTCGGGTCCGGTTGTATATCGTGACCTGCCAGTCAGCATGGTGAAGATGGGAGACCATACCCTTACCCATGATGCCCAGTCCAATGAATGTGATTTTCATATTTATTTTTTCTCAAAGAAAGGATTGTTCTTTCCGCCTCAATCGTCCAAATCGGTCAAAGGTCAACTTTTTGCGTCAGGATGATTGATGCTCTTGCAAAAGCTGGCCTGGCGTTTGGCCGTAAGTCTGACGGAAGGCGCGGATGAAATAGGATACATTTTCATAGCCAACCGCTTCACTGACCTCGGTAACACTGTGCGTCGTTGCCGTCAATAATTTTTTTGCTTTATCCAGGCGCTTGGTTTTCAGCCATTGCTTAGGGCTCTGGGCGTAGTGTCGTTTAAAATCTCGTCTGAAACTGGATACACTGCGCCCGGACAAAAAAGCATAATCTTCGACGGTCAGGGCTTTGTCAAAATATTGCTCCATGATGATGCTGAGCTGACGGGGCAAGCTGCGTTGGAATGCAAAAAGATGGGCCAGAAAATGGGTGCTGTTTTCAGCGGCAAGTAAATGGAGCAACTCCTGAAATTTGAGGGTGGCCAATTGGAGCGAGGTTGATTCCAACAGGTCAAAAAGATCCAGTGTGTTTTGTATAAATCCGGACAGGGTAGGCGTAATGGTACCACAAAAGACAATGGCTTCCTGCGGTAAGGTATCTGGTATTGGCTGGCCGCTCAGGAATTGATGGACTTGCGTAGAATGGAAGAAAAATATAACGGATTCAAATTCACCCTTCGTGGCCACCAAATCGGTGATGTGATAAAGCCCCTGGGGCAAGAAAGCGTATTTACCGGCTTCAATATGAAGGGTTCCGCCATCTTTCAACCGTAACTTTTGTCTGCCTTTTCGAACCAGACTAATAGCTGGTTGACTGAGGTAGCATTCCCGATTCAGGCTGCTGGTCTTCAGCTGTTTGTGCAGCAGGCAAAAGTCTTTGGCACGGTAGATACTACTGACCGTTTCTAAATCAAATAAGCGTTGAGGAATCAGGATCATATCAGAAAGCTAGTACGATGATCGTTTTCGAGCCAACTAATTATCCTGATAGGTTTTGATCCAGTCAATCTCCAGACAAAAATCTCCAGCTTGTTTATCCGCAATGAGAAAACCAAGTTGCCGGATCTGGGCGGGTTCGATCTTTCCGACGCCGGAGAGGATTCTTCCCCTGAAAACGGGCTCAAAATCCGAGAATGGGAGCCTGATTTCCATCCATTCATCTTTGGCAGGGAGAAAAGCCTGGCGATAGGCGATGCCATCGAATCGCGCACTGGTGCGGAGGCGAAACTGATAGGTCCGACCATCGCCTTTAACCCTGAGGAGAATACCCCTTTCTTCGCTGAGTCCAAACTCGCGGGGCATGGTCCGCACCGAGGCAAATCCACCATTGTTTTCAAGCGAAACTTCACCACAATAGCGGGCAACGCCAGTCTCCCCAGGGATAAACTGACTGCTTGATAAGCCACCCATGACGCCGTCATTCACGACGAGCCATGATTGGAAATCAGTTGGTTCATTGAACGAAAACAAATCAGGAAGACTTTCCTTTTTATACAGACTTAATGCCGTTTGCTCGTGGG
>JBCBZF010000919.1:0-2954 GCA_039815525.1 Bacteroidota bacterium
CGCCTTTCTCATATCGACACCAGCCTCTTTCTCATTCGGGAAAAGCTTACGAAATTACAAGCTGACAATACAAGCATTCCCAGGCTTTAGTTGAAATGACCCTATGACACTGCAATCTAAATTGGATCACTTTCAGGTTGATCCGGAATACGGCTTTTTGCCTTCCTATACTCCTTCCCGACGCTTACCCCCGGCTTTTGAGGCTTGGGAAAAGGCCTCTGAGCAATTAAGCGCTGCGCTGCGGGATCAAAAAGCCCGACAATTAATGGAGGCGATTCCATTGCTCTCTCCTGTGAATCTGTCTGAACGTGCTGATCAGGAACGTGCTCTCCTACTGGTTGCAGCTTTTTCGCATGCCTGGCTGAAAGAAACGCAAGAGAAATCCATTCCCCCTCAGCTGGCTATCCCTTTTGCAGCCATGGCACAAAAAATGGGACGCCCTTCGATCATCACCCATTCCTCCATGGTGCTCAACAATTGGCATAAAAAAGATCCCCATGGCCCTTTTACAATGGACAATCTTGGTTTGCAACGAGGATTTGAGCAAAGTCCCAGTGAATCCTGGTTCTTTCTGCTGACTGCGATGGTCGAATATGAAGGGGCTGACTCACTGATGTTGACGCTGGCAGCCTGGGATGCTGCTAAACAAGGGGAATTGGAGCAGTTGCTGGAAAAATTGTCCGCCTTGCCAACTGCGATCAATGCCATGACCCAGACACTATTAAGAATGGAGGAAGGCTGCCAGCCAGAGGTGTTTTTTCATCAGATTCGACCCTACATCGCTTCGATGGAAGCAGTTTGCTTTGAAGGGGTAGAGGAGCAGCCAATCCGTAGTTTTTCGGGTGGCAGTGCTGCCCAAAGTAGCTTAATCCAAGCCCTGGACGCAGGCCTTGGCATTGCCCACGAAGAGCCTGATTCTTCTGGCTATTTACGCTTGATGCGCGGCTATATGCCACCCCGGCACCGGGAATTATTATCTGTGTTGGACGATTCGGCTATCCCGGCTGCTGTGCAGACCAGCTCGCAGCTACAAGAAGCATATCAGGCTTGTGTAGAGGCAATCCGGAAATTTCGTACCGCTCATCTGCGCATTGTCTCGATCTACATTGTCGGTCCGGCCAGAGCAGCCGGGCAGTCCACCCAGGGTACTGGTGGAACTGAT
The DNA here is from genome assembly GCA_039815525.1 of Bacteroidota bacterium. GTDB lineage: Bacteria > Bacteroidota > Bacteroidia > J057 > J057 > JBCAWW01. Next base: position 1,163 of record JBCBZF010000919.1, read on the forward strand.
GCCCTGGATTTTCTCAATCAGCTCCGAAAAGACACGCAATAAGACCCTCAAAAGCAGATGATTGAACTGAATTAGTTCAAGCCAACAAAACAAAACCCTTTTCTTCTTGTGGCGTTAATTGTCAAAAGAGATACCTTTGTAGTATGCTGTTTAACAAAAAGTCTGGCAAAAAAATAAGCCGTGAACAAGTGCTGGCGGCCCTTAGCCATGTGGATGATCCTGATTTGAAAAAGGATCTCGTAACGCTCAAGATGATCGAAGACCTGGTCATTGATGGGAATAACGTCAGTTTCAAAGTGGTGCTAACCACACCGGCTTGCCCGATGAAGGACGCCATTCAAAATGCCTGTATCAATGCGATCAAGCTGATGGTGAGTCAGGATGCCGAGGTGGAGGCGATCATGACTTCACGGGTATTGGCTGACCAAAACAATCAGGTCTTACCGAATGTAAAAAATATCATTGCGATTTCTTCTGGTAAGGGTGGGGTTGGGAAATCAACTGTTGCAGCCAATCTTGCCGTTTCTCTTTCGAAAAGCGGTGCCAAAGTCGGCTTGATTGATGCCGATATTTACGGGCCCAGCATGCCGATTATGTTTGGCTTTGAAGGGGAAAGACCGATGCTGGAAAAAGTCGGAGAGAAAGACCTGCTGGTACCATATGAGCGACACGGTGTCAAATTGATGTCGATTGGCGTACTGGTGCGGACTGATCAGGCCATTGTATGGCGTGGCCCGATGGCCTCAAAAGCCCTGAGACAGCTGATTTTTGATACCAATTGGGGAGAAATAGATTATCTATTGGTAGACTTACCGCCGGGAACCGGTGATTTACACCTGACTCTGGTACAGGCGCTACCCGTAACCGGCGCTGTCGTGATTACGACGCCCCAAAAAGTAGCGGTTGCAGATGCACGAAAGGGTGCCGAGATGTTCAAATTGCCACAGATTCAGGTTCCCATCCTGGGCGTGATTGAGAATATGTCTTTTTTCATTCCGGATGATGCACCGGAAAAACGCTACAAACTCTTCGGTGAAGGTGGTGGACAGCTACTGGCAGAAGGTCTAGAGACACAGCTTTTGGGACAAATCCCCATGCGTGAAGGCATCCGAGCCAATGGTGATGATGGCCATCCGGTCGCCGCAGGCGATGATCCGGTTTTGTCCGAAGCCTTTCTACAATTGAGCCAGACAGTGGCCCAACAACTTGCCATCCGTCATTCTATGGCACCACCGACCACGAAAGTCAATATGAGTATGCCCTGATGAACACTATGCATTAATGGTGTGGATTTATTAAATTTGATATATGGCAGTAAGTGATAACCTAAAGCAGAGAGTCGAAGGTGCGTTGGATTCGATTCGGGACTACCTGCAGTCAGATGGCGGCGACGTCCGTTTGCATCAGATTCGGGAAGAAGATGGGGTCGTAGAGCTGGAGTTGCTGGGCGCATGCGAATCCTGCAGCATGAGTGCCATGACCATGAAGGCTGGCCTCGAACAAGTTATTTTTCGGGTTGCCCCCGAGATTCGATCAGTCGTAGCGGTGAATGGCCAATCGGTCTGAGGGACAAAAATCCCCCAGGGGAAGTTGAAGTTATTGCAAAAAATCCTAAAATTGGATTTGGCAAACTTTCCCCTACATGTTACAGACTCAGGACCCACAAAGTCTCCTTTTTGCGAAAATTAAAGTTCGGATACCGAGAACGCGAGTGCCAAAGGCGCAGCGATCGATAACGCGCAGGGACAGGTGACGACCAGGACCGACACCGCGCGCACCACACTGCTCGCCG
>JBCBZF010000247.1:0-7503 GCA_039815525.1 Bacteroidota bacterium
CTGGAAATGATTCAGTCGGTTTCAGACCAACTGTCTATTCCTCTCATGGTTGGTGGTGGGATTCGAACTGCTGAAGCTGCCCGTGATGCATGGCAAGCCGGGGCGGACCTCTTGGTGATCGGCAGTGCAATCGAAACCCAGCCCAGTCTGTTGATGGACATGTGTCGGGTCCGGCAGGAAATGGGAGAAGGCGTCCGATAACACATGATTTCACCACTTTTTGTGGGATTCAACCTCGATTTGCGGACCAGACTGTTTCAACCGTAGAAATTTCCACAAGAACGGGGGTAAACCCCATATCCAGTGGTCAGAATTGGCCGATGATTGGAATTATTTCAGACTTCTAAATTGTCAAAGCTGTGAATGAAATAGTTGGCTGATAAACAGTTTGTTATAGCGCTAAAGTTGAGGTTTTTAGGTTGAGCCTTTTGCGGTTTTGGGAACCGAGCCATTTTTCTACACCTCTAATAATAAGTAGGTTTGGATAATCTCACTCGGCATGAAGTTTATCAAACTACTGGCAATCGTGGTCCTGTTCCCGATGTTAATGGGGATTATGGTCCTGGGACTGGCCCGCAAGGCGCCGGAGCCATTGGTTTTTCAGCAGTTTGAGATCACCGTTTGGGCAGATACACTGCTCGATACCACTCTCAACGCGGTTCCAGTTATTGATGTGTCCGGTCAGGAAATGGCACGGGCCTCTGTCATTTTGATGAAAAATGATCTGGACCTGGTTCCCTTTTCTCATCTTTCGGCAAAAACATTCCTCTTCCTGACCATTGGCGAGGAAGTGAAAGACATGGTGCGGGTTGCGCGCATGTATGCGCCGATTGAGAGTCAGGTGCACGAGCATCCTGATGACATTTCGTTTGCACTGCTGCATCAGTTTCAGCCCATTGTACTGGTGCTCAACCAGGCAAAATTGACGGAAGGTGAGCTAAGTAGTCTGGTTGATCGCCTTGAGGCCATTTCTCCTTTGGTGGTCATCAATCTGGATAATTACGAAAACATTGCCCCGATCAATGATACCAAAACGCTCCTGCAGGCACCTGGTGGTTCTAAACCGGTCCAGGCCGCTACGGCTCAGGTGCTGTTTGGTGGAATTCCTGCTACCAGCGGTATTCCGGATTTTATGGTCCCCAAAATTGGATTGGAGACCGCGGTTTTGACGCAGGCGACTCGCCTGGGGTTCAGCTCTCCGGAATATGTAGGGGTCTCGATTGACAGCCTCGATCGAATTGATGAAATCGTGGCTGAAGGGATTGCTGCACGGGCGATGCCCGGTTGTCAGGTCCTCATCGCCAAGGATGGTCAGGTGATCTTCAACCGTGCCTACGGGCATCATACCTATGCCGGCGATCGTTCGGTCCAGTTGGATGATATTTATGATCTGGCGTCCATCACCAAAGTGGCTTCCACCACCATGGCCGCCATGAAGATGTATGAGGACCATCGCATTTCCCTGGATGGTACCCTATCTGATTATCTTTCTGATCCGACCTATAAAACCACCCGCAAGCGGGTGTACGACACCTTGAGTCGTGATTGGGTGCGCAAGCGTATTGCCGAAGATTCTACCCTGGCCCGCCGTTACCGTGATACTATCGTGTATGCCGATAGTTTGTATCTGGTCGGGAAATGGATCAAAACCAATCAGGAAAGCCGTCACAGCGAAGTATTTGACATTCGTCTGGCAGATTTTCTGACCCATACTTCTGGTTTGCAGGCCAGCCTGGAAATCAGCTCCTACAAATCAGTTCACGACGAAGAGTTGTTTCAGCCGCAAGCCAATCAGCTGTACACCGTTCCAGTGGCCAGCAAACTGTTTTTGCGCGAAAACTATCTGGATTCGCTTTGGAATGACACCAAAAGTTTGGGGCGGGATTCTGTCGGCTATCGCTACAGCTGTGTCAATATGATCCTCATGCAGCGGCTGATGGACTCTCTCAATCAAGTGCCGATCCAGGAATATCTCGATCAGACTTACTATAAAGAATTGGGACTCCAGACAATGGGCTATAATCCACTGAGTCGCTTTGATGAAAGTCGCTTGGTACCCACTGCCCGCGATCCCTGGCGTGGACAAATGTTGTGCGGTACCGTGCATGATCCAACTGCGGCTTTATTTGGCGGCGTTTCCGGGAATGCTGGTCTTTTTTCCAATGCACTGGATCTGGCGATTTTGGGGCAGATGTTGCTCAACAAAGGATATTATGGTGGCACCCGTTTCTTGCAGGATTCCACGGTGAGCCGATTTACAGATCGGGTCAAAGGACATCGTGGCTATGGATTTGACAAGCCACCCCGTCGTCAGGATTATTATGTGGCCCCCAGTGCGTCGCTTGATACCTACGGGCATACTGGTTTTACCGGCACCTGCTTCTGGGTCGATCCGGAGCACAATCTGGTGTATGTTTTCCTCTCCAACCGCATTCATCCCAGTGAGAAAAACTACCGCATCAATGAGCTGAAGATTCGTCGTCGCGTACATCAGGTTATCTATGATGCCATGAAAATTGAGCCGCGGAGACCCGGGCTGCGTCAGCGTCTGAAGCAGATTTTCTTCCTGGCTGAAAACAACAAACCAACCGGCAGCGCGACCGAGCCAAATGTAGTTTCGGCCCCCTGATCAATTTTTGCGTTTCTTTTTCTTCTTCTTTCCCTTTTTCGACTGATCACCTGCTTCTGGCATGTCCAGGAACATGGTTGAAACCGCGTGCTGAATCTGGAAATACAGTCTGATGTTATTTTTTTCGCCCGTTTCAGGATCTTCAATGATCGCTTCAAGAATGTCGACAAAGTTTCCGAGTGAATCCCGCCCGGATCCCATGGTGCCAATGCCACTGGCCAGCGCCTTTTGGACGAACAATTGACCATCGGCCGGGCCCAATGCGAAAATAGCTTCATCAGCCGACGTCCCTTTTCCAGATATGGCCATTGCCTCCATCATTGATCGAAATTTCCATGAATAATAGGCCGAACTATCTGGTTGATTCAATTTGTACAGCGCATATGACTTTTCGATCAGCGCCCTAGCACTGAACGGGGCCAGAGCAAGTAGCGAATCGCTGGCCTGTAGTGCTTCCTGGAATTTGCCATCATCATTGAGTCGATAAATCCTGCGTTCGGTTTCTAAATAAGCATATGGACGAAAGTATGGCTGTTTGGTAAAACCGATCATCAACGCCAGAATTTCAAAGCTGGACAGACTGGTGTCTCTCTGATGAAAACGCTTAAGCTGACCGGGATAATAGAGAGGATGGTTTTCGGTCTGTGTGAGGGTGAGAACAGAATCAAAATCGGTGTGATATTGAAACGCAAGATCCTGGGCTTTTGTGATTGGCGTCAGCAACAGGAGAAATAGGAAAAGGCTGATCTGTTTCATGGCTTTAGGGGAAATCAATTGTATACCCAAGATTGGCAAAATGGAGGTTTTCCACAATCAACAGGCGTCAAAATTGCTACAGGAACACACCTGGCCAGCTTTTATCCATACTTTTTCCACAAGTTTATCCACAGTTTTGTCGCTTCAATGACGGATGTTGGGTCTCAGGTGAAAGTGCCTTGTGGCTTTGCACTCTGTATAGAAATTTCAAGTCCTGAAATTTTGACAGAAGATGAATCGGTTTACCCAACTCAGCCTGATTCCTCTGCTCTTGTTGATTTCACTTGCTGTCTGGGGGAAAAGTTCCCAGGAAGATGCCCCATTGCAGTACTTTCAGCTGGTTTTTCCGGATAAAGAAGCTGTCCTAAAATGGGCTACCCCACCCGGTGTGTCCCTGGAGCGCTTTATCATACAGCGTAGTGCTGACGGCCTGGCATACGACAACATTGGCGAAATTGCGGCGGCAGACAATGCGCATCAAATGCATCAGTACAGCTTCCCGGATAAAAATTGGATTGGTGCCCGGATGAATTACTATCGTCTGAAGATTATCGAGCCAAACGGACAATATTCATATAGCGAACTGCTCACTTTTGATCCGGTGGAAGCCATCACTGGCAATCGTTTGCTGTATCCAAACCCTATCCAGGATGGTACGGCCCGGATCAAATACCCTTTTCCGCACCGTGGTACAGCCAGCATTAGAATGTACGATCTGGCGGGTAGGGAGGTCGTCCGTAAAATGCTCAATGTCGCGGCCAAAGACTGGGAAATTCGCTGGGCGGTTGATCACCTTCCCAAAGGATTGTATTCCGTGAAAGCCTTGATTCGGTCCCGCAATCAGGTCCACATGGTAAGTGAAAAGGTACTGATTGAGTGATTATTTTCTGACAGCGAGAATGGCATCGAGCAGCTTCGCCACGCCATCCTTCAACGGCAATACCACCGGAATGCCCAGACCCGCTTCTTTTTCCTCCTGATAGCTGCGGGCTGTATCTGCATCCATATTGGCAGTATTGACGGCAATGCCCAGGGTTGGTTTTCCATACATCCGGACCAATTCCATTTCTTCTTCCACTGGTGGCAGTACACGGTTGAAATCAGCCCATCCTTTGTAGTGTGTGCGGCCCGCAGGATGTACCAGGATTACGCCATCAGCACCGCCAGACACCAGGAACTCCGAGCCACAAGGCCCACTTGGGTTGCGCAGGGCAGCTTGTCCCTCAAGAAAAATGACATCTGGCCGCTCTGCCTCAAAACAGGAGACAATGGCATGCTCAATTTCACCGGACACAAAATCATTCAGGGTCGCGTCCAGCACCAGGCCATATTTCCATCCCTGCATCCAGCCCGTTTGTCCAGTGTAAATCATTTCGGCTTTCAGGCCCCGGCTGCGTGCTTCTTCCACGAGAAATTTGGCGGTGGTGCGCTTCCCTACCGCACAGTCAGTCCCCATGACGGCGATGATCGGACAGCTGACGGAATCAATGGCACCTGACCAGAAATGTAGTTCGGAAGCTGGTTTCGGGCGCCTGACGTCAATCAGCTGTGCACCATGAGCCGCTGCCAGTTCGGCCAGCCGTGGCTGATCAATCAGAAATTCGTGCATGCCAGAGACCACGGAAATGCCATTACGCAGCGCTTTTTCTATGTCAGGTCGCAATTGATCAGGAAGGCGCCCACCCGCATTGGCGATGCCAAGAATGCAGCAATCCGCCCGCTGTCCACTGGACAGGAATGCTTCAAAATCCGGATAGACGGGTATATTTCTCTTTTGTCCGTCGAGAACTTCCCCCGCATCTTTTCCAGCATGATGCGTATCGATAATCCCAATGATCTGAAAGCGTTCTGAGCCACGAATCAAGCCGTGTGCCGTTTTTGCGCTGATGTTGTCGAGTAGACCTCCGGTGAGGATGATGGCAGTTTGCATAATAAAAACAACGATTGTCCAGACAGATTGATGAGGATTTCGATTGGCATCCTTCTATAGCGATATTCATAAATCCCTGGCGCTTTCCATAATTTCCCTGCGACTTTTTGCTTGATATATACTCAAACGAAAGTGGTTTGGGATTTTTTTTCCCAAACCACTGACTTTGAGGGTATGCCGAAAAGGGGAATGCGTTTATTTTTCCAAAGCATTTCACGTTCGGTATATTTTGCTGGCGATGTGTGATGCCGGGATGGGAGACTGGGAATATGGATAGAAAATATTGTTCAAGGTAGGGTTTCCTTTATGTCAGCCGTTGTCCTGGTTGAAATCTTTTTTTGACGAAAAATATAAATATGACCAGAACCAAAACTGAGATAGCCAGCCGGACATTTTTTTTGCCAATTTTGTTAATCTGTGTGCTGATTCTGGCTGGACTGGGAGGCTGTAAAGAGCCAATTGAACCCATTGAGCCAAGTACCTCCCTCAACCGAATCCTGCCGCTTGGTGCTTCCAGAGTGGAAGGCGCCCGCCCTGATTATGAGAGTTATCGCTATGAACTGTGGAAGCTGATGCAAGCTGATGGCTGGGATGTCGATTATCTTGGCACCAGGGAGGATGAATCGATTTATCCCCAGGCATTTGACCCTGATCATGAAGGGCGAGGTGGCTGGACTTCGGGTCAAATTTTGGAAGGATTACCCGACTGGCTCTCTCAAGTCGGGCCAATAGACATTGTTCTGTTCAGTTCTCCTGGTGGAAATGATGCCTTGACCGCTGCTTCTTATGAGCAGGCGATTGTCAATATCAGGGCCATCATTGACACCCTGCAAAGCCGTAATCCAGAAGTCGTCATCCTGATTGAGCAAATGGCCCCCGCCTTGTCAAGTGAGACCACACCGGAACTGCAGGCCTATTTGAGCCAGTTGCATCAGGAAGTGTTGTTGATTTCGAACCAGAAAAGTACTGCCAGTTCACCGGTCATTGCAGTAGATATGTTTACTGACTTTACCGATGCGATGCTGGCGGATGAGGTTCATTATAATGAAGCTGGTGCTGCTTTTATCGCCGGGCGCTATTATACGGTTCTCAGGGATCTGTTGAAGCCTTGAGCGGTTTTCCCTTCCTCGTCTGTCGCAGATAGAGATAAAGTGGCAGGCCGGACGCAAAACCAAACAGTATACAAACGGACCAGGAAATGGCCAGTTTTTTCCAGCCATTTTTTCCCTGCTCATCACCGGACCAGACAAAAAAGACGAATACACCGAAAAGAAGATCAATGGCAAAAACGCTGGCAATGCGGTTGGCAAACATCGCAGCAAGCGTATTCATGGGCTGTGCGTACAGGAGAATATTACCGGAGGCCAGTGATTCCTGCAAGACAAGATAGTTTGGAAGGAAAAAGCCGATGATCGTCAAGATGAGATAGAATCGCTTCATGATCAGATTTTGGGATAAAATTCTGATTTGCCGCAATCGCATTCATTGACCTTGGGTAAGATTTTTGTTCTGCAAGCGTTTTTTGATCCGACTGAGAGATTCTGGGGTGACGCCAATGAAAGAGGCAATGTAGTGCTGTGGAATGCGCTGGAAGATGGCCGGGTTTTCGTCCAGCAATGCCTGATAGCGGTCTTCGGGACGATCCGAAATCAAACTGGCCACCATCTTTTGGTGCGCAATCAGTTCATCTTCCATGATGATGCGCGCCAGGACACTGAATTTGGGATCATGGGTCAGCAAGCGCATCGCCGCTTCCATGCTGATACAAATCACGCTGCTGTCTTCCATCGCTTGCAGATTGAGCTGCGAAGGGGTCTGCCGGACATAGCTTTCGTAGGCGCTGACGAATTGCCCTTCTGCATAAAACCAAGCGGTCTTTTCGATCTGATTGCGCACATAAAACAGACGGATGAAGCCGGATAGATTGTAGAAGAAAGCCCTGGAAATCTCTCCACTCCGAAGCAAAAATTCTCCTTTTGAATAGCTGCACAGGCGGAGATTTTCTTGTAAAAGGCGCTTGTCGGCCTCACTCAACGGAAGCCGCGCTTCAAGCATTTCGATAAAAGGAGAAAATGCATCATTCATCTTGGGAGGCAGGATATTGGATCAGACCATGTCTTTCGGGTAGATGTCTGGATTGTGGATCGCGACGAGTGCATATCCAATATATTATTTTCAACAAAAAAAG
>JBCBZF010000963.1:0-2819 GCA_039815525.1 Bacteroidota bacterium
ATATGTTGTTGTTTACCAGTGATTTTCTGGATAAAAGTTTATCCAGCCCCTTTGGGCCGCGCTTTTTATTGTATGCCAAACATCTCGGCCAGCCTGTCCTCAATCCTTCGGGAAAGGATGATGTGTCTCTGAATTTGTTGTTTCAGCTCATGGATGAAATGTATCAGGGCAACGAAGCGGCTCATCGGGCCGACATGCTTCGGCAGAGTCTGCGGCTGCTGTTTCTCAAACTAGAATCCATCAATGATGCGCGCCCTGACCGTCTTCAGGCAAGCCCTGCCTCTCAATTGTTTCTGCGTTTTATTGATTTATTGGAAAAGCACTATCGGGCAGAGCGAAATGCGACCTTTTATGCAGACCAACTGAATATTTCGTACAAACATCTCAACCAGACCGTCAAAAAGACCGTGGGCCAAAGTGTGAAACATTTTATCGACCGTTTTGTGGTGCTGGAGATGGAACGCCAATTGGTCGCCACGGATCGATCTGTCAAAACCATTGCCTATGAAATGGGCTTTGACGAACCCACCAACTTTGTCAAGTTTTTCAAACGGCATCACGGCATCTCACCTGCTCGTTACCGGACACAATTTTCATAGCACGCAGCAAAAGGTTCGACTTTTACCATTTTTTGGCACACCTCCACCTTTCTCTAGCTGTTGATTAGATGCTATTTGCATTCATATTCAACCTGCATTCGTATGAAATCAATATTCTATCTACTCGTAGCTGGTCTGATTCTGACCAGTTGCCGCAACAATGCTTCACTATCACAATCAACGCCAAAAACTGACGCTGACATGCCAACATTAAGCAACAAACAAAAAGCGGTCGCAGTATTGGAAAGCCTGGAAACAGGGGACCAAACTGCCGTATCCTACATCAATCCCGAGAAGTATATTCAGCACAATTTAGCTGTAGCTGACGGACTGGAAGGCTTTGGAGCGGTTCTGGCCAATAAACCACCCCAGGGATTCAAAGCCAAAGTCGTACGCGCCTTCGAAGATGGAGACTTTGTGTTTACCCACACTGAGTATGACTTTTTCGGCCCAAAAATCGGCCTTGACGTTTTCCGCTTTGAAAACGGCCTGATCGTTGAACACTGGGACAATCTGATTGATGTGCAGCCAGCCAATCCCAGTGGTCATACCCAGACCGACGGATCAACTGAGTTGACAGACCTTGACAAAACCGCCGCCAATAAAGCATTGGTGCAGGGCTTCGTGGAGAACATCCTGCTGAAAGGAGAAACCAACTTCACTGACTACGTCAGCCCAACCCAGTATATCCAGCACAATCCAGCAGTTGCGGATGGTCTCGACGGTCTGGGCAACGCCCTGAAGTACTTCGCGGAAAATGGCCTGGTGATGGAGTATGACAAAGTTCATAAAGTTCTGGGAGAAGGCAACTTCGTCCTGACCATGAGCGAAGGCAAATTTGGTAAAGGTGATCACACCGCTTTTTACGATCTCTTCCGCCTGGAAGACGGTAAAATCGTTGAGCACTGGGACGTTATTTCCACCATTCCGCCCGAAGCAGAATGGAAGAATCAAAACGGCAAATTCTAAGGATTTAGTCTTACAATCATCTTGCCGCCTGCAATCAGCGATAATCCGCTGGCAGGCGGCTTTTTTGTGACTGGCATTCCTGCAGAAAGATGTAGATATTTGATTACCTATTCTTACTGCTCATGCGAATCCTGTTCATGCTATCCATCTGCCTGCTGTATCACAGCGGCCTCCTGGGGCAAAATGAAGTAGCCCGTTGGAATACGTCCTACCGGATGGTCGACCTGACGGAGGTATTTCAAGCCGAGAATCAGTATGCGGCGACCGTGGAAAAAGATCCTGCCATTCCGCAGTATTATTTTCGCCACGACAAGCTGCGCTTTTATGCCACTTTCACCGGACAGCGCCGCAGCATTTTGCCATCGACCATGCAGTCGATGAAACATGTCTATCAGCAGATTGGGGGAGACGTGAGCTTGTTTGACGATCTGGTGATACGAGAATACTTATTTCGGATCAATGGACAGAATGTCTGGATTCCCATTCAAAAGCAATTGGAGTACTATTTGGCATCCGAAATTGGCCTTGATGAGGAAGTGATGTTGTACTGCCTGATGCTGGTAGAACACAGTGAGCGCGAATTGCGCACTTCTCTTCTGGTCTCAGAATTTCAGGCCGTTCAGCCACGTGCCGGGCGCAGGTGACTTTGCACAATTTGCAGCGTCTTATATTCGTTCGTACCTTGATCGTAGGCGGCAACGCCTGCGACTACATACTACACACCACTTTATGCAAACCTCCCGCGCTTCTGAGCGTCAATGGATGCTCTACGTTTTAGCCGGCAGTTTTCTCTTCTCTGCCTTGCTCGGCTGGATGGATTTCCAGACCACCCACCTCAGTGATCTGCTGACGCCCTCCAATCTACTGGCCATCATGTTGTACACCGCTCTCTTTGCCCTGCCAATCCTCGGCTTAGGCATGCTCGTCAACTGGATCGGTCGGTTTTAGGGAGACCAATATCTCCAGCTTCTCGCATGAGTTTTATATTCTAGCAGAGACAGAACACATTCTGTCTCCAAACACATCATATATCTTTTGATGAGTATCCTAGGTAGAGTAAGCAGGTGTGGTACCTCTGCGATGAAATTCCCAGTTTCTCCCTAAAAAACCCCTCCCTTCCACATCCACTTTTTTCGTATTTTTACAGAACAAATCCCATTGTTCGGGCATGGAATATCCTTCAAAAAGCATCGAAGATGCCGTCAACGAGTTGGCAGGCCTTCCCGGAATCGGCCGGAAAACCGCCTTGCG
>JBCBZF010000136.1:0-9336 GCA_039815525.1 Bacteroidota bacterium
AAAAACCGAGACCCATTGCAATCAGTAATCCAACCAGCAATACTTCGGTCAGCACCCCAATAAAATATCGGGTGAGAAGAACCTTTGAACGATCCGCAACATGTCCGACACGTTCACGATACGCAGAAGGAATCAGTGCCATAAATATACTGCTCATCAAGCTTCTTTCTTTGAGAAAAAAGAAGGTGATAAAAGAGACCGAAAAAATGGCGATCAGTAAATCTCCGGTAAATCCAATGATGGCATTGGCAATGTTGGATATACGGGCCGAACCAAGCACTTTGGCGACGTTCTCTGCAATATAATTTTCCACCGACATATCGCCTTCGACAAGATTATAGCGGTACGCCAGGCGTTCAATTGCGGCGATCGGCTCTTCCAGGCCTTCGGAAATACTCTGTACATTGACAGTTTCTAATTGTCGGGTCTGTCGTACCAGTGATGGCAAGGTCAGCACAAAAATCATGGCAAAGAGACCATAGAGCGCCAGTAAGGTGAAAATAGCTTTGAGTGCATCCGGGATCTTCCGGCCTTTGATCTGCACCTTACCCAGCAGCCGCAGAATGGGACGTCCCATCAGGGCGAGGATCGCTGAGACCACGAGATAACCAACAATCGCCGAAAAATAGTAGAATACGACGAGGATCAACAGTATGGCTGGGATCAGCAACCACCAGCGGCTTTTGAGGTTCATGTAGGGAAAATACACGACAGCTTGTAGATCCCCAAAAAGGGCTTGGAAAAACCCATCGGAGAAAGGAGATTTGTATAGGTAAATGGAAAATGTGCAGACATATTACGAGATCAGTGATGCCTCAGAGGGTTTTCTGAAAGATCGGGGGTCCCGTTTTCTTGCTTTCGCATTTCCGGTACACAAACAGGAAGAGATTGAACTCCATATCGCTGACATTCGGAAGCGATTCCATGACGCACGTCATCATTGTGTTGCCTGGCGGCTGGGTAGAGAAGGAGAAGAAACCTATACCAATGATGATGGCGAACCCTCGCATAGTGCTGGTGCTCCGATTCTGGCTGCCATTCGATCTGCTTCTCTGACCAACGTTCTGGTGGTCGTGGTACGTTATTTTGGTGGAACCAAGCTCGGTGTTCGTGGCTTGATCGAAGCGTATCGGAATTCCGCGGCAGATGCCCTGGCACAGGTAGAAAAGAAAGCGATCATACCCAAAGTCATTTTTACCCTGGAATTTGCCTACGAACGAACCTCGGATGTGAACCGTATTTTACATCGGTATGAAACCGATGTACTGGAAGCAGAATACACCGATATCTGCCGGCAGGTACTAAGTATTCGCGAAGGCTTTTTTTCGGCCCTTGAGGCGCAACTTCGCCTCGCCCAATTTGAATTGAAAAACGTCGTTTATTCAGCAGAAACATGAGATTTTCCCTCACATTTATTCTCGCACTTCTGATTTCTGGCGCGCTGTCAGCGCAACAAATTTCGCACAAGGTGTCCTGGCAACTGAGCCCGGGACAGGCTGAGACGCAATTGCTGGCACACATTCAGCAACATCTTCCGGCTTTGCCGGCGGGCGTGAGTTTGCGGCTGAAGACGCACCGAAGTACTGCAGTGGCAGACTATTATCACTTCCAGCAATTTTATGGTGGAACGCCCATTTTTGAAAAGGGGATCAAATGTGTCGTAGCGAAAAATGGCAAAGTATACAGTCTTCTGGATCAATTGTTTCGTTTTGATCAGGTAGTTGAATCGAGGGCATTGATCAATCATGAACAGATCTCAGATCAGATTGTGGCGAAATTTGCCGCTGAGCCAAGCCGGATGCAAGATTGTTATGTAGCTGAGGGAAGCATGATCAGAGCGGCAGTGCATGTCCACGTGCAAAGCCCGGATGCCTCTGCGGATGAACTGCTGATTGATCCGAACAGTGGACGCACCTTAATGCGTAGAGCAGATGCCGCATTTTTCGCCAATGGGGATACCACCGGACGAGGCCGTGTGTTCCGTCCTGACCCACTGACCAAAGCGGGCCAGTTTTATGGTATGCCGATCACAGACAACAATGATGCCCATGATGCAGTATTTGAGAGTCTGATGGACACGGTCATATTAAAAGATATCACCTATGAGAATGGAGTGTTCAAATTGGTTGGCCCTTATGTCAGTGTAGAAGACATTGGCCCTTTTCCCAATACCCCTTCCACTTCAATCGATGGCGACTTTTTCTTTGGTCGGGATGAACAGGGTTTTGAAGACATCATGGTCTATTATCACATCGATACCTTTCACCGCTATGTGGCATCTTTCGGTTACACCAATCTTCGTACAAATGACAGTCCCTTATCAGTAGATTCTCATGGAAAAGGGAGCAGTGATCAAAGTTCCTTTACGATCAATGGGGGTGATCCCTACTTACTGTTTGGGGATGGTGGCGTGGATGATGCTGAAGATGCAGATGTCATCATTCACGAGTATGGACACGCACTTTCTTATGCAGCCTCACCCGGGACGCTGAGCGGTCAGGAACGAAGAGGCTTAGATGAGGGGCTGGCGGATTATTTTGCTGCCATCTATTCTGCCAACATCAATACGTTTGACGCTGAGAACATTTTCAATTGGGATGGACACAACGAATTCTGGCAAGGTCGAATTGTCAATTCCAATGCCGAATATCCGCCCCAGAGTACATCTATTTACGCGTATGGAGAAATTTGGGCTTCTGTCATGATGAAAATCCGGGACGATTTGGGTAGCGATGTGACGGACCAGTTGCAAATTGAGGCCCTGTATGGAAACTTCATTGGTATGGGCCTTCCGGATGCCGCACAATTGGTCATTGATGCCGATTCGATGTTGTTCAATGGCGTTCATACCGAAACTTTGCGGTTTTATTTTTGTGCCCAAAAACTTCTGCCCAATGCCAATTGCCTTGCCGTTGATTTGGAAGAAGAACGACCAAGGAACCTTTGGACAGTGGCCCCCAATCCAAGTCAGGGAAAGCTTCAGATTCGACTGGAAGGGGAAAGACGCCACCCAATGGACATCCGATTATTGGATCTGCGTGGCCGGGTGATCAAACAAGAACTTATATATGGATCTCAGGCCAACTGGCAACTCGATGTCCCGGCTGGATTGTACCTGATTCAGTTGTTCCAGAATGGCGTGCGTTTAGACAGCAAAAAACTCGTGTTGCAAAATCATTAAAAGATGATTTTTTCAATGCGTAAAAGCTTTCGTCAGATGTAAGGTTTTTTTTAAAAAATTACCTGAAAGTCCGCAAGCTTTTTTTCGCGAATTGCAGATCAGCCTTCATGGGCTGCAATCAATGATTTCGGGCCTGAGCCAATTTGTAACACCTTTCGCATGATGGTAATGTTAATGGGAGATAGAATGCCTAGTATTGCTTTCAGTTACCCCTTGATTCATTCATCATCGATCCATTGGCATGACCGAAGCTCATATTCAACCGGTTGCGCTTTGTGTGTTTCGTAGAGATGACACCATCCTGGTGAAAGAGCAATACGATCCTGTACGCAAAGAGACATATTTTCAACCAATTGGCGGAAAGCTCCGCCATGGCGAGTATAGCTGGGAAAGCATCCGGCGCGCCATCAAAACCGAATTTGGCGAAGAAATCAGAAACCTGTCCTTCATCGGACCGATGGAAGAGGTTTCCCCCCCCGGAAAAGCCAACGGACATGAGATTGTTTTCATGTTTGAAGGAGAGTTTTCGAACCAGCACCCTTACCTGAAAAAACAATTACCTGATCAGGGAAAATCAGGAAATGCAGCGGTTTGGATGCCGCTACAACAGTTTCGACGCAAGAAGATGCGCCTCTATCCCAAAGGATTACTTGACTTTTTGGAAGCGGTGCCTTCTCCAGAACACTCGGCTTAGCCAGTCTTTTTACAACAGAAAATCCTGCACAAATTCCGGCCACGACCAACGGCCGGAAATGCCTTCTTTTCGCACAAACCATTGCTCCTGACGATCTGACTGCAGAATGAAGCTTTGTTCCTTCAATTGGAAACGAGCCAAAAGCTGTCTTTGATCATTCCAGGCCAGACGAACTGCATCTGTTTTCAACTGTAACTCTTTCCACATCTTCACCCAGCGGTATGATGGAAGCAGCAGGCAGTCGCTGTTTTGATACCCAATGCACAAAAAAAGTGCGTGAGCATTGGTCTGCATAAGGGTAGAATGTGAAAAATCCAGGTCCAGGGGCCGCGGCGAAGAGAGTTGATAGATCCATTTTGTCTGATCCTCGTCAAAATTACGTTTCACAACTTCCGTACTACAGAGGAGGCGTTTTTGGTTTGTGTCCCAAAAGATTACGCCCTCTGGGATAAATACGTCTTCACCTGGTGTCCGCAAAATCTTATCTGGAACATGTGTATCCTTCAACTCCTGAATCAATATGCTTCGTTTCAGGTCTTTGCGTACCCGGTTTTGGTCATGGCGTTCATACTCGATCACCGCATCATCCAGTTGCTCCGGACTACTTTGGAGCAAGTGCGACAACCATTTCTTAAACAGTTCATTGCTACGGCCTGGATGTAGTGGAATGGCACCAATACCGACCCGTTGAACATTCTGATAAAAACGATGCTGTTGAAAGGTCTGTTCTTCAAAAGGGTAGGGGAACAAAACGATCCCTCCCAGACTCTTCTGAGCGGTTTTTCCTCTGTCAATAGATTGTAATTCTGGTAGAATGGCATCCCGATAGCGATGCATTTGGGCAATGCTATCTGCTGGTGGACCAGCCTGTTTGTGGAGGCGATATTTTGCATCCAGAATGTAGAGGAAGGGGCGTTCAAATCCCTCTTTTTGAATCTCTAAGACCAGATCCGGAACTTGTGGGAAGCTGGTGTTTTCTGTCCACCCAAACCGCCGTTGATACCACACCCGAATGCTTTGGTCCTCTTTGGCCAATGAAAGTATGGGATCTTTACCCGTGTTAAGCTTCATTTCCCATCCGTTTGCACCTGGTTTCACCAGATTCTCCCTGATGACTGACCAAGCGGTCATCTCCAACAGGTAGCCTACCAGAAAACTCACACACCAGATTTCATATAATTGTGCCACGCCTTTATAATCCAGCTGGAAAAATGGCGTTTCACTGTGTTTCAGGCTTTTCTCCAGGTGTAGGGATACTCGAAAAAAGGCAGAATAACCTGCTTTTCCACGCAAAACCGGGCTGTGCTGGTCCGAGGCCAGACTTGGGCTGAGATCAGTGAAAACCGGATGATGAAGGCGTTTTTGCAGTCTTTGAGCAGCTTGCTGCATCCACTCGATCTCCTTTTGGTGGCGCATCTGCTGCAGGAGAATCTGGCAACGATGATACACATATCGGTTTGCGGCTGTATCATAGGTGAAAGACTTCCTGATAACTGGATACATTTCGCTTTGAAGATGAATAGCTTTAAGCGACTGAGAACGAATATTTTTTAATGGGGGGTTGCTTTGAAGGCCGGGCCGGCGGGTAAAACTTTGGTCAGGATTGCGGAGCAACAGATCCATCGATTTTTCGAGCTCCTCGTATTGGGCTTTTAGCAAAGCAGGATACGGGTCTTGTTTCTGTGGATCGGGTGCGAGCCTGGCGTAGGTCTTACGCCATTGCGCAAAAGCCAGGCGGGAGAGAAGTTGGTTGCAATCATCCACCATAACCCGAAAGTCGGTATGGAAATCCAGCTTTCGGGGAAAAACTTCGGTCTGAAGGGCGAATAGCTCTTCGTCCTGGCCATCAAATAATCGAAGGACCGTTTGTCCGACGGCTTCACCCAGGGATACACTGCCCCAGAGGCGACTTCCTGTACTTTCAAGCACTTATTGATGGTGGAGAAATAACCGAAAAGGTGGCACTGCCTGCTCTGCCTCCCACAATACATCCAGTTGGTTCTGCTCATACAGCCATGGCGTTTGGGGTGGTGCAGCAGGGCTGGTCATGTCCAGGCCACTAAACGAAAAATGTGGCACAGATGGAAACGCTCCAGAGGTGGCATCGCCGCGTACCCGTATGCGTAAAACGCCTTTACCTGCTCGTGAAAAAACCCATTCCATCACATCCAGAATGAGGTATAGCCATCCTCCTCCAAACGCTGGTACATCAGGCTGAGTTTTTGGAGACTTTTGGGAAAACGGATCTGGCCCATTGAAAGCTGAGCCAAATGTTCGATCATGACCTGATGACTGAATCGATTGGCCAATTCACTTTGCGCAGGTAAAAAGTATATAATCAACTCCCGCAATAATTGGCCGATCCGGGCGGAACTACCGTGGATACGGGGGAGGATTTTCTGGCAAATTTGAATATCCATGGCTTCCTGCTCCGAAAGGAGTTCACGAATTTCGTAGCGATTGAGCATGAAAAAGGCAATTTCATCGCGGATACGGTACCCAAACTGAAGATTGGCACCAGCCAGGATGTCATTTAACTCCATCATCAGATGAAGACTTGATCTGACGCGCTCCTGTTCGATTTTATTGACATCGCGGGCATGCACGAAGCGACTGCGCATGATGTCGCTGGATACCCGCTCCATGGCTTCAACCGCTTCACTTTCTGGTGGCCAATCCAGGTAAATATCATTCATCTCGATGGCATTGGCCCGATCCAGAACCTTTCGACTGAAAGGATGGGTGGTTTCATCCATATTGACCGTGCCGACCAGCATGAGATTATCAGGAATCCCTGCCGCTTCATGTGGCAATGGATCGGTGAGGACGCGGCCATCGACTTTGCGCCTCGTTTCCAAAATGCTCAAATACTCACTGAAATAATGTTCTACCCGTGCCAAATTCATTTCATCCAGAATCACCATGAATACCTCTTCCGGCTTTTGGTGAGCTGCTGCTATGATCTGGCTGAGTATTCCAGGCTGAAAGACTCCGTGTAGATCTGTGAATCCCAATAAGTCCGATGAGTCGGTCCAGTCCGGTCGGACAGGGAGCAGATAGCAGTTTTCGCCAAACCCCATCGCCTCAGCAAATAGACGCGGCAATTGACTTTTTCCAGTTCCGGAAATACCCGCCAAAATGACAAATGGCTTGGTCTGCAAAGACAGAAAAAGGTTGACAATGTCCTGCTTGGTATAGAAAAAGCCTTTGCCACTGATATATTCATGGACATGGCTGATCACTGCGCGGGTATGAATGAGGCTGCTTTCCATAGTCATACTCAACTGATTTGGGCGGCTGTAAATACCCCCACTCTTTTTTGCTTCCCTTTCAGAACCACATCTCCCAGCTTTTCAAATACGTAGTTGTCATTGCGGGAGAAAAATTGATATAAGTATTCCGAAATCAGAATCGGACGACCATATTCCTTACATTGCCCCTGAATGCGGGCAGCGGTATTGAGGACATCTCCATGATATTCAATCTCTCGTCGATACTCACCTACCTCAGCTACGGTAACTTGTCCGACATTGCCCCCGGCTTTGAATTCCGGAATGAACCCATATTTATCCTGATAATAATGACCCTTTTCCTGTAGCCGATTGTGGAAGGCAAAAAAGATGTCCAGACAATGCGCCTGATCCAGACCTTCTTCCAATTTCCAGGTCAGAATGGCTTCATCACCAACATATTTATAAATATGTGCTTCGTATGGCAAGAGGAGTGTATTGAGGTCATAGAAACATTCCTGTAATAAGCGACTGTAGTTCAAATGTCCCAGGCGTTCGGCATGGGTGGTTGAGTCAGTCAGGTCAAAAAACATAAAGATGCGATCCTCAGCCCGGGGATTATGGTATTTACCCGTCAGCAAGCCCAGCATGACACCTGCCCCAAATTTTTTGCTTAACTGACGAAGGAAATTATACAAGACGGCCAGGATCAGCAAAAAGATCACCAATGAGGCAAAAGGCAGGGTCGACATATACGCCAGATTGTAGGCGAAGGAGTCTGCCCAGGTCCGCCCGGTGAACAGCACACCGGATAGGGTAGTGGTGGGAATAAACACCAGAATGATGATGCTCAGATCGATCAGGGTTTCAACCGCAATGAGAAATCCGAAGGATTTGCGCCGAAAGCGATTCCGTAGGACCGAATTGTGAAACAAGCCCAGTAGTAAGCCACCAATGGCCCCACCTATGGTGGCAGTGATGATGTCGCCCCACATTTCTGACGGTGGATATTGATCTGCCTCCCAGAAGCGAACCATGCTGTACAGATTCACCCCGATGACAAAAAAAATCATGGACCAGAAAAGATTGGAAAGGAGGCGGCGCGACTGCGGGCTGAGCTTCATCGCAGCAACATACAAAAAATATCACGCCGGAACACGGCCGCGTAACATCTCCCGTTTGCCGGGTGGGCCGGGGATCTTTTCGACCTCAAAACCAGCCGCAATCATGGCCCTGCGCACATTGCTTTTCGCAGAATAGGTAACGAATATCGCTCCCGGCCTACAGATGGTAAACATTTTTTGGATAATCGCTTCGTCCCACAATTCTGGCTGTGCATTAGGCGCAAAGGCATCAAAATAGATCAAATCAAAGCGTTCTTCAGTCTCAAAGTCCTCCAGTTTTCCTTCAATTTTGTGAAGGTGGAAAATGGGATCGATTTTGACTTTTTCATTCCAGGGAGCAGCATGGATTTTTGGGAAAAACTCCTGTGCACCATTCTTCTCAATACATTCCGGATAGTTGAGCGTCGCGATGACTTCCTCCGGCAAGGGTTCTGCCTCGATGGCGGTATAATGAAGGTTGAAATGGTTGGTGTAAAGGATGCTCAGCAAGGCATTTAAGCCAGTGCCGAAGCCCATTTCAAATATCCGTAATTCAGGCGTCGCACTGTCCATCTGATCCAGGCCTGATTGGATAAATACGTGCATGGATTCCTGTACCGCCCCGTGAATTGAGTGGTAATGCTGCTGATATTTTTCTGCGTACAGAGTGGAAGAACCGTCCTCCGTTAGTTTATGCTCTGTTTTTGATTTCTCCATCCATGACAAAATTAGGAAGCTGGCCGAACAAAGAATCAGCATTGGCGCCCAAATTCTTACATCCTTATCCTACGGCTCCCTTTTGCATTGGATTCGGTAAACTTTCTATGTAGAGGGAGGTCGATGGGAAGGCGAAGGAAACGCCAATCTCTTCGGCAAGTTTCATGATCTCAAGCAGGATTTCCTGTCTGGCCACCAGCCAGGCTTTGTGATCGGTCAGCTCAAAAATGGCCGCAAAGAAGATATTGAGGGAGGAATCAGCCATTTCATGGAATTGGACTGTGCTGCTCTCTTTGCGAGTGGTCGGATGCGCTTCGACAATTTGTTGGACGCCTTCCACAAAACGGGTCATTTGCTCCGAAGTGGTGTCATAGGTCAGGCCAATCGTAGTTGAATAGCGTCGATAGGTCC
>JBCBZF010000015.1:0-20691 GCA_039815525.1 Bacteroidota bacterium
CATGGATCGGGTGATGTATTTCCTGCGGGACAATCTGTACGGAAGTGTGGTTTCAGCCATGGTCCGCTATCGCTATATGGTGGTGGCTTTTGGGATTGCCATCTTCATGGTGACGATTGGGATGATGAAGGGGAGTTATGTCGGATTTGGCTTTTTCCCCTTTATCATCCCAATCGTCACCATGAAGATGGCAATCCCAAAAGCCACCACCATATAGCGATAGCGGACCATGGCTGAAACCACACTTCCGTACAGATTGTCCCGCAGGAAATACATCACCCGATCCATGAATTGATGGAAGCGGTTTTTCTCTTTATGATCCAATGCACCGGAATGCGCAAGGTGAGCCGGCAGGATGAAAAAGCACTCAATGAGGGAAAAACTCAGACTCAGAATCACCACAATCGCCATTTCCAGCATGATTTGTCCGAATCTTCCTTCAATGAAAAAGAAAATGCAAAAGGCCACGATGGTGGTGGTTACACCAGTAAAGACCGAAGACATCACTTCCATGGTTCCATCGATGGCAGCCCGAAGCGGCGATTTTCCCCTTTCGAAATGAGAGTAGATATTTTCTCCCACGATGATCCCATCATCGACCAGGATACCCACCACCAAAATCCCGCCGAAGAGCGAAATGATGTTGATGGAAATCCCAATCATATCCGCAAGGAAAAGCATACCCATGAAGGAGAAAGGAATGCCAAATGCCACCCAAAAGGAGAGCCGCAGGCTAAAAAACATTCCTAAGAGAACCAATACCAACACCAGGCCGGCTCCGCCATTTTCAAACAGGGTGTTCAGACGTTGCAGCAGATAATCTGAGCGATCATTTTCAAGGATCACGCTGATGAGTTGATTCTCAGCATTAAAGCTTTCTGTATAAGCTTTCACATAATCCACCACCACCAAAATGTCTTCCTCCGGAAGGGTACGCACTTTAAGCGTGACCGCATTCTTACCGTTATAGGTGGTTTTATTGGGGACATCGGCGAAGCGTTTTTCGATGGTCGCGATGTCTGACAAACGCAAAATGCTCCCATCCGCATTGGTGCGGATGATGATGTCGCTGATCGCATTGGGATCGGTGGTCTTAGAGCGGGCCCGCAGCAGGATTTCTTCTTTGGCTGATTTGACGGAGCCAGAGGAAATGTCGCGATTGTTGAGGCGAATGGCATTGCCGACCTGATCGAAGGTCAGGCCGAAGCGACGCAGGGTGGCTTCGCTCACCTCGATGTTCATTTCCAGATCCGGAAAGCCGGTGATTTCGATCTGGGACACATCGCCGGAGGCGAGTAAATCATCGCGTATACCTTCGGCATAACGCTTCAAAGCCATCAATTCGGTATTGCCGACCACCACCATATCAATCGCATCGCCGCGCGGTTTGGCATTATAAATGATCGGCTTTTCTGCACTTTCCGGGAATTGATTGATCTGGTCAACCGCATTTTTGACCTCTGTCAGCACCAATTCCGCATCATAGTTTTGCTCGACATTGATGGTGATGGTGCCGAGGTTTTCACGTGAAACGGAATTGACCTCTTCGATTCCCTGAATGCCTTTAAGCGATTCCTCGATTTTGGTCACCACCCCCTCTTCAATCTCTTCGGGTGAAGCCCCGGAAAAGGGAATCTGCACCGAGATGACATTGGGATCTACTTCAGGGAAGTAGCGTTTGTTGATGTTGACGATGCTGATCGTCCCCAGAATCATGACCAGCACGATGGCCACATTGGTCCAGATGGGATATTTGGTGAGATATGTGATCAGGTTTTTCATGATAAGGGAAAGTCCTGAATGTTTCTTTGTGTCTTTGCCCCTTTGCGTCCTGCCCCAGACTTGATGTGGGGTTCATCTTTTTCAAGGCCCTTTTAACGGAAAAAACGCAAAGACAGAAAGACGCAAAGAGAGTTTATTCTGTTACTTCTGAATTGATTCTGACTGGCATATTTTCATATGCATTGAACAGCGGCTCCACCACGATCATTTCTCCCGCTTTGACACCAGAGAAAAGGAGCATTTCTTCATTCACCAATTCGATGTCGATGTCGACGACTTGCAGGCGACTGCTGTCTTTGACCAGATAAATCTGATTGCGATTAAAAACGGCATCCCGCGGAATCTCCATCACATCCCGCACTTTGCTGCCGGGGATTTTGGCCTCTAACAGCTGGCCTTCAAACACCTGAGCATTGCCCGGATTAAAAGCGATGTAGAGATTGATGGATTGGGTAGTTGGGTCCAAAGCAGAACCAATGCGATTGATGCGACCGGGCCATTGGGTTTCGCCATTTTCAGAGACCACATCCACTGTCATGCCTTTTTTAACCAGCGGGAGATCTTCCGGCCGAAAAGGCACTTCCAGTTCCAGACGATTGGAGCGGGCAATACGGGCGACCCTTGAGCCAGGGTTCACCACTGAATTCACTTCCTGAAACACATCCACAAAACT
This sequence comes from Bacteroidota bacterium, assembly GCA_039815525.1. Classification (GTDB taxonomy): domain Bacteria; phylum Bacteroidota; class Bacteroidia; order J057; family J057; genus JBCAWW01. The sequence continues at coordinate 2,456 of JBCBZF010000015.1, forward strand.
GCCACTGAAAGGCGCACGAATGCGGTATTTGCGTAGTCTTTCCTCAGCACTTTGGATGCCATAGAAAAGATTGTAGATGTTGCGGGTGGTGAGAAATACTTTTTCCTGAGGTGTAGTCGCAGCGGGTAGATCTGGCAAGCGCTCATCAACAGACACCGATGCAAAATAGGCTTCCCATTTGCTGAAGGCGTTGGGATAGTCAATGCGCAGATCTGGCATGATGCCAGCCACGCTGGTCATAAAGTTGCTTTTCTGGGCATAGAGATTGAGACGAGCTTCCTTATCGTTGATGCGAAAAAGAAGTTGTCCTTTTCGAAATGCCTGCCCTCGCTTGAGTGCTACACTGCCGGGCAAAATCTCCCCCTGCACTTCGGTCAGCACATCAATTGCACTTTCGGATACGACCTTTCCCAGGCCAGAAAGTGCAATCTCACGGCTTTTGTACACAATGGGTTCCACTTGTACCTGTTTGCTCGCTTCCCGGAAAGACATTTGTCTCACGGGCGTTTCGCGGCCTCCCAGCACACCCATCAACCAGTAGCCGAGCCATACGATCACAACCGCCGATAGAGCCGAGACCAGAATCCGGCGGATTAAGAGCTTCTGTTTCATTTTCAATTTAGTCCAACAAAAACCTTAAACTGTCTAAGCGACAGATGGTTTTGCGGAGCAAAGGTATAACAAAGTAGACCTATGATGCAGGGGTAGAAGCTGCAAGATTACACGGCTTCAGATTTGCTTCAGGATTGGGGGAATCTGTAGAAACGGTCATACTTGCCGCCTCATAGGCGACGCCCATCATTAGATGGGGTGTATTTTCAAGACGCAAGGGTTGCGTCTCTACCAGAACTGAATCATTCTATTTTTTTAGCCCCAATCTGTGAGATTCCTCGCCCTTATGCGAATCATTGACCAAATAAGCATTCACAAAATCATTTGTTATGGTCAAATCATTGCTATTCATCCTTTCGGCCCTCCTCCACCTGTTGAGCCTGATGATTCAACAAACGGATGGTCCCATCCTTCTGCATGGATTATTCAATTAAATTTCTTCCAGCAATGGCAATAAATATCACGGATCAGGCCTTTTTGGAGATGATTGAGCAGCACAAAGGCATGCTCTACAAAGTAGCACGCCTCTACTGCCCGGATGCGGAAGCACGTCGGGACCTGATTCAGGAGATGATGGTCCAACTCTGGCGGGCGTTTCCCAAACTGGATACACAGCAGAGAGTCTCGACCTGGCTGTACCGAATTGCGCTCAATGTGGCAATCTCTGCTTATCGCAAGGCCAGCACCCGCAGCATCGTCTCCAACGATCTGCCGAAAAACGAGATTCTGTCCGCCCCGGCAGAAGCAGATCTGGAAGAAGATCCCCGCCTTGGCCTGTTGATGCAGTTCATCGCAGAGCTCAAAGAACTGGATCGGGCCCTGATGCTCCTGTATCTGGAGGAAAAGGACCAACAAGACATCGCAGACATCCTGGGCATATCCGTCAGCAATGTGTCCACCCGCGTCCATCGTGTCAAACAAAAGCTGGCCACCCGTTTTCAACAAACAACATATTAGAATCATGGAAGAATTAGATCTCAAAGCCCTTTGGCAATCATACAATCACAAACTTGATCACAGCATTCGTCTCAATCAGGAATTATTGATGGAGGCCAAAATGACAAAAGTGCGGCGCTTGCTGAGCGCGGTTCGCCCGGTCCGCATCTTTGCGGTCATCACCGGAATCATCTGGGTGCTCTTTCTTTATCTGGTCCTGAAAGTGGCCTGGCATGCGGACAATTATTTTCTGCTGGTCTCAGCTGGCATCCACACCCTGGTCATTCATATTCTTTTGGTGATCTCCATTTTCCACCTTTTTCTTATCTACGATATGCGGCAGAGCGAATTCGTCCTGAAAACCCAAAAGCAGCTCGCCCAATTTCGCCAGAGTACCCTGCTGGGGATTCGGCTTTCAGCGCTGCAAATGCCCGTTTTTACGACCTTTTATCTCAGCGAAGGCTTTCTGATCAATGGTGGCCCTATCATGTGGACCGTACATGCGGCACTCTTTATCTCTTTTGCAGCCGTCGGAATCTGGGCCTTTCGAAATTTTGTACCCGCCAACCGGGATAAAAAGTGGTTTCAATTCATCGTGGGCGACCGGGAGACGGAGGCCTTGGACAAAGCAGAGGATTTGCTGGATCAGATTGGGGAGTGGGAAGAAAATGTCTAATATGTGCGAATGCCTGATGTCAAATTGCTGCTCCTTTTGATGATTATATGCGGTCTCTTCGCCTGCCGGAACCATCCGCATCAACAAGAAGATCAGTATGGCGGCCTTGAACTGCCGGATTCGACACCGATTGCCCTGCCGCTTCCTCTGCCGCAGGGCAATCATATGATCCACAAAGGCGTCTTCTCTCCCGATCTGCAAAACTTTTATTTTACCCAATCCGATCCTGACTTCACCAACTTTGATGTGTATGTCATTCAGCAAACCGATGATGGGTGGGGAACAGTTGAACCGGCTTTTTTCAACAGCGAGTATGATGAGCATGGTATGAGTTTTTCCCCAGATGGCCAGACGATCTTCTTCGCCTCAACCCGTCCGGCGGATAGCTTGCCCAAAACCTGGCATCTCTGGACTGCCAATCGGGAGGGGACAGAATGGAGCAAACCTACACTGATCAACATTCCCAATCTACACCACAAATTACTTTCGCATCCTTCTATGGCTGCTGATGGCAGTCTCTATTTCCATGCCAGCAATCTGGACTACAGCGAAATGGATCTGTATGTAGCTGAACCAATCGCAGAAGGATATGGAGCTACGGAAAAAGTTTTTTCAGAGAAAGCCCCGATTGGTCGCTGTACGCCATTTATCAGTCCTGATGAACGCTATCTTTTGTATGCTGAGATTGGGAATGAATTGGATTTGATGCTTTCTACCAAAGATGAAAAAGGGAATTGGACAATGACTCGAAGATTATCCGCAAGCGTCAATACGCATGGCCAGGGAAATCCATCGGTGTCTCCCGATGGAAAGTTTTTGCTGTATACTACGGGCAAGGAGGATGGCACAAACTGGCAGCTACAGTGGGGGAAGATGCCTCAGTGATGATTGCAGCTCTTGCATTTTATTGCTTCCAGCCACATTACTCCTCAGCATCCTCTTCAAGCGAAAAATATGATAGATTGTCCACGCCTAGTTCATCCTTGATGATGACATTCCACTTCTTCATGCGGGTTCTGTTACGCCCCCGGAGGACTTCCATCTGGAAAATCCGATTTTGAAACGCATATTTTTCAAGATGTTCCTGATACAAAGCCTGCACCTCCTGCATGGTTTTGGGACGCTTTTTCTTCAATGCTTTCTCCAGCTTTCGCTTTTGAATTTCCATTAGGTCCATGCTCATGTTGACAAAGGCATGATCCGCCCCATCCATGACAAAATGGTACTTGCTGCTGACGGGATCGATGATGGTATTGAGTTGGTACACGAGCGACCCATGGATAAAAGAAGCATCCAGATACAGCTTGATATTTAACGCGTAACGGTCTGTCTCCAGGCCATCTACCGGCGGATATTGTGCCAAAAGTCTGGGATCGGGGTCTCGCATCAGGATGCGATCCGGCCGCCAGGACACATAGCTGAATCCCAATTGTTGATGATCACGCTCTTCAATTGAGAGGTTGTTAAAATCATTGCTCAGCCTGTGATCCCGCATGAAGGCATTGACCTCCTCTGTCCGGTCATAAAAACGGAACTCATCGATTTTCTCCCAAAATGTATCATCATAGGGCGCGACCGTAATGTCCCGATAGTCCTTGAAGGGAGAAGTCGAAAAGTTGAAAAAAGGCAATTGGAAGGGCACCTCATAATCATAGACTTTCAGATAGGCTCTGGTGAAAGCCTCATACAGTTTTTCTCCTTCAGCCTGATAGCCCACTTTATAAGTAAAATCTACCGAAGACAATCTCAGTTCCTCCCCAACTTGTTCATAAGTTCGCGAAAAATCCATGTCGACTTGCTTCGCGCGCTGGTACCCAATCATCTCAAATGGGTGACGATTGGTTCCCTTAATCGAAAAACGCGTCTTGACAATCTGTTCATGGGTGAGATCAATCCACAACTTTGTTCGGAACAACCCCAGCGTATCCTCCCTCGGCTGACAATCCACGACGTAGATTTTGGCACCTTTTTCATTGTAGATCTGTTCTATCGCCAGATCGTAATGCTTCTTCATGCTTCGCTTACTGAATACCAGCGGATTGTCAGGATAAAAGCTTTTGTGCAAAAACGGATTATGGAGAATAAAGGCACGGGAGGATTCGGTGGAAATGAAGAAACGTCCGTTGACAGCTTTCATGCCTACTCTACCTTTCTTCATGGATAAGTTTTCGACCTGATAGCCATTAAACTGCCCGTTAAAATAGGCTTCTATCATTTCGGAATGTTCTCCATCGAGCAAGGTTTCGAGGAAGAAATAGGTTTTGGCGGTGCGCTGCGCTCTGTTTCCATTCTTCTTGGCTTTGATGACCAGATTATACAGAAAGTCGTTGTCGTCAGGGTTGATCACGACTTCATCTAAGGTCGTCGATTGGGGACGTAATTGAATGGCAACAACAGATCGACTGGACACCACAAACCATTGGGTCTCGAAACCGATGTAGGATATGCGAATTGAATCCCCCTCCCGTGCGTAGGGCATCACAAAGGCTCCCTGATTATTGGTTGCGGTCCCTCTGCCTGAAGGAACATGGATCAGCGTGGCGTAAGCCAGTGGCTCACCGGTTTCTGCATCAGAAACACTTCCACGGATGCCGCTTTGCTGGCCAAAAGAAAATGTAATTCCCCAAACTGCAATCAACAGGAAGATGATGTGATTTTTCATGCGTTATATCTAATAAAGCAATACCATTCTAACAGGAAGGTGCCTGTCAGTCAAGGTCATCTCCACGGCAGGATTACACATTTTCAGGATGGTTGGCAGGCGTTTACACATCATTCCTCATCTGCTTTCGTTCTCTTTTATAAAAAACAGGCAAAGCTTATTATTGTCTACATTTATTCATTCCTGCATTAGTTTGTGGCTTGTTCACAAGCCCTCTACACGATCCTGAATGACCCCATGACTGACAAAACCTACCTCCACAATCTCAGAATCCCCACCTCAGACGATCCGCTTCGGATTCTGACCAGTGCTTGCCTGATGGGAACCCTTTGCGGAGCAGATGGCAGCAGCTATGGGAGTTATCCGCACATGCTCGAGATTGCAGCAAACCCCTTGGTTCAGATCACGTCTTTCTGTCCGGAAGATCATGTATTCGGAACCCCGAGGGAAATTCCGGATATCGAAGGTGGACATGGTGCAGATGTATTAGACCAAAAGGCAAAAGTGGTCATGACGTACGGAAAAGATGTCAGCCAGGAGATGGTCGCAGCCGCTCATCAGATGCTGAAGGTAGCCCAGCAGCAGCAGGTAGAACTGGCCATCATGATGGATGTCAGTGCGGCCTGCGGCAGTCAGGTGATCTATAAAGGTCATCGTACGGCTCCCAATCCTGCCTACCAGATTGGGATGGGGGTCTGTGCAGCCCTGCTCAAAAGGCACGGCATCCAGATCATCAGTCAGCGCGATTTCTTTTCGCTGGAGATCCTGCTTTCCAAAATCGATCCCAATCACACCATCAATCAAGCGGCGCTTGATCACGACCAAACCGAATGGTATCAGACGTATTTTGGTCCTGAGATGCCATCCTAAGGATTTTCTGCATGCACTCCAATAAGCAATTTTCCTACCATCGCTTTTCGCTTTCATCAGCTCTACAAAAGTATGTCAAATACGCCTGGATCATGCAAAGTAAAGGGCTTTCGACCAGACCAGACCTTCTCATCGCGGATGGGTATCCGGAAATCATTTTCGTTCAGCGGGGGGCCTACCAAAAAGCTTTTATTGATGCAGAGAAGAAAGCGGTCATCGTCGATCAATCCTGTGTCGTAGGCATTCAGACGCAATCCGCCCTGGTCAAGCGATTAGGTCCCTGCCAGTTGATTGGGATCAAATTGAATCCGGCTGGTGCCTATGTCTTATTGGGGAAGAAACTGCCACAAATCGTGGATCAGAACCTTGCCCTGCATCAGTTTGGCCTTGACTGGCTCAGCGAGTTGGATCAGGGGCTTCTTGACTGTCATTCTGAAGAAGCGGTTTCTTCACTCATTTCGGCCACATTCCTGACCCAAACGGCTCATTTAGCCCCTGGTGAACAAGATGCTTTTGCGGCTTCAATCCTTCAGTTTATTCTTGCGTCAAAAGGCCAGATCAGTGTGGGCAAACTGGCAGAGCGATACCACCTGAGCCTGCGGCAGCTACAACGAAAATTCAAAAAGGTTTTTGGCATTTCTCCCAAAAAATTCATCAACCTTATCCGTTTTAAGCATTTGTACAAAAGCAGCATTCTTAAGCAAAAATCACCGGACAGCTATCTGGATCATGGCTATTATGATCAGATGCATTTTATCAAAGATTTCAAAAAACAGATGGGCATCAATCCGTCCCAAAGTACTGCGTCTTTCTTCTTGCGCATGAATGAGATTGCCCGGCAAAGTAGCTGAGGTCGCTTTTTTACTATCCTGTCTCTTGAGTGGCTGCTAGATTGCGGCAAAAACCCATGACAAGATTTACAATCTTTTGTTTATCAATTCTATTCTGGAGTTGCCAGTCTCCCGCCCGATCCGCTGCGGAGGACAAACAAGCCATCATTGAAACCCTCAAACAGGAAACCCAGTATTTCTGTGAGCGCAATCTGGCCCAATGGCAGGCACAATGGTCCCACCGGGATTTTGTCTCCAAAATGTACACTGGCAGCACCACTTTCGAGGAATTCATTGGGTGGGCTGCCATCAATCAGTTTACAGTCGATCACATTCAGCAGCACCCTGAACCCATTCAGGTTCCCCAAAGCAGCCCCAGCTATGAGATGACAATTTTTCAGGAAACGGCTTTGGTTTTTTATACCAAGGAGGGAGAAAACGGTCCGATTCGGGAAGTGCGCTTTATGGTCAGGGAGGATGGCAAATGGAAAATCGGTGGGATGCAGACGATTTTTTGAGGAGAATAAAAGATGGCCTATTTCCTGTGTGATCACCATAGATGCTTAACTTAAAGACTCACTACTCCCCAAATGAAGATCACCAAAGCCGAATACAAAACCCGAATCGAACGGCTGCAAAGCATGCTGCAAGCAAGCAGTCTGGATACATTGATTGTTTCGGAAGAAGAAGACATTTACTATCTCACCGGGCTCACCTACAAAAGTCTTGAGCGCTTGTTTCTGCTGGTGGTAAAGGAAGAGGAGATCAGTTTTATCCTCCCAAAGATGGAACTGGCCCATCTCAAATCGGTCGATCATGTCCAGCACATCAAACACTATTGGGAATATCCCGCGCAGACACCAGAACGCTGGCAGGATGTATTGTACGAAGAAGTCAAAGCCAGTCACAGCATTGGCTTGAGCAAAAAGGCACCTTATGAAATCGGGGCGTTTTTGGCTTCGATGGATCTCAATAGCATGCCCTGCGCTTTTGTGGAAGAATTACGCTGGGTGAAAAGCGAAACCGAGATTGAGCTGATCAGGCGTGCCTCGCACTACTGCAATCTGGCAGTTTTGCAGTTGAATCAGAATGCCTATTTCGGCATGACCGAGCTGGAAGTCTTTTCGATCGGGCGCGACATCCAAAAACGCCTCATCATCGAAACAGACTTTGACTATCTGGCATCCAATGTGCTGATCGCCGCCTGGCCGAGCCGTATTTCCGACCAGCCGCATGGTGTGCCAAGAGTAGATGATTTATTGGTCGAAGGCTCCCACATCAGCCTCGCATTCCTCAGGGTCAATGGTTACGCCGCCGAACTGGAAAGGACTTTTTTCACCAGTCCACCGACCAAAGAACAAGAAGAGATTTTTGCGCTGATGATGGAAGCAAGGGCGAAAAGTTATGCGGCCCTCAAAGCCGGCGTCCCGGCCGAATCGGTCGATCATGCCTCTAAACACTTTCTCGAACAGCAAGGCTTCAAAGACAATCTGATGCACCGCACCGGACATGGCATCGGTCTGGGCAATCATGAAGGGCCATTCCTCGCCGACGGCGACCAGACCATTTTGCAGGAAAACATGGTGGTCAGCATTGAACCCGGCATTTACATCGAAGGTGTGGGCGGTTTTCGCCATTCGGATACCGTCCGCATCACCAAAGACGGCTATGAAATCCTGACCAGCTGTGCAGACGATCTGGCGAGTCTGATCTTTACCCAAACCCGGCCAATGAATCGTCTGAAAGGGAAATTGATCAAACGGATGTTCAGAATTTGACAGAAAGAATTGCCTGTATAGAACAATCAAAAGTCTGGTGATTATTTCTCTCAGGCATTTCCCCTTCAATAAAATTTTCCTTTCTTGTCAATGTGTTCCGCTGAAACTTTTGGCCCCTCTACTGATTTTGATACACACGTTTCCGGCACATTTCATGAGTTAGCGGAACTCAATTGTCTTATGCCACCTGGCATAGGCGGGAATGATGTATCAATGTATATGACGCAGTTATTGTTTCGTAATCAACTCCATCGGCTCATGGTATTGAGCGGTTTCTTCTTTGCGATCGCCTGCCAGAAACCAGCCCCTAATCACATTCGAACACCTGAAGGCAAATCAATCCAGGAAGCTGATTTACGGGATTTCCTGTCTGCCCAAATGGATCAGTATGAAGTCCCAGGATTAGCACTCGGGGTCATCAATGGGGAAACAATCTTTCAGGAGACTTTGGGACGGATCTCATTGGAGGGGAATGTACCCATCGATTCAAGCAGCATATTTGAAGCAGCTTCTCTTTCCAAAGTTGTCTTTGCATTTTTTGTCATGAAGCAGGTGGAAAAAGGACTGATTCAGCTCGATACACCATTGTATCGATATGTTGCCTATCCGGATATTGAACATGATGAAAGGTATAAATTGATCACGCCACGCATGGTCTTGTCTCATACCACCGGCCTCCCCAATTGGCGGAAAGGGCAACTGGATATTCAATTCACGCCAGGCACGAAATACCTCTATTCCGGAGAAGGCTTTCAATACCTTGCCCGTGCCCTTGCAGCAGTTAACAATGTGGATCGTGATGGGCTTTTCGAGATTTTCCGGAGGGAAATCGCAGTGCCTCTTGGAGCAGAAAGATTCTATTTTGACTGGAATCAAGAGGTAGCGAGACATAAAGTAAACGGCCATAAGGCCGGAGAAGTCGGCGCCAACGGGCCTTCTGATTTTCGAACGAAAGAATTCGGTTCAGCCCATAATCTGCACACAGATATAAGGAGTTATGTACACTTTGTGCAAGCCTTAGCGACTGGCAAACATCTTGTCCCGGAGCTTTATCGTGAGATGCTTCAAGCACAGGTTGAAATCCCAACTGATGATTATGAATCAGCGGTTCTGGGTACAAGCCATTGGAGCCTTGGCTTAGGCGTCAGGGATACGCCTCATGGCCCTATGTATACCCACGGCGGAAACAATGGCTATTTTACCGCCTTTATGCTTTTTTACCCTGATAAAGAATTCGGCTTAGTGCTCTTGTCCAACTCCGAAAAAATCATGTTCTCCAATTTCACCAATGAAATTGCCGCCTACCTGGACACTGATCTTCGTATGGACATGGACGCCTTGCAGAAAATATTGGCCCAATACGAATGACCATGAGACAGCTATTCATTTTCATTACTCTCCTCCTTCTCTGCTTGAATGGTTTTGCCCAAAAGCCCCGAGGGCGTGATTTAAAGATCCCCTTTGATGGACAAACCGGTCCGTTGAATGCCATCACTGACGTCAAAGGCGTGGAAGTTGGTTACAGCACCATCATTTCCGGTGAGGGGAAAAATGTATTGGGGAAAGGGCCAGTCCGAACGGGCATTACTGCGATTTTCCCGCGGGGAAAAGCCAAACAATTCAGCCCGGTTTATGCCAACTGGTACAGTCTGAATGGCAATGGCGAGATGACCGGCACCACCTGGCTGGCTGAATCAGGTTTTCTGGAAACCCCTATCATGATCACCAATACCAATAGTGTCGGTGTGGTTCGGGATGCGGTTCTAAAGTGGTATGTAGAGGAAGATTGGTATAAAGGGGAAAACTGGTGGTATACCTATCCGGTCGTCGCAGAAACCTACGATGGCTTTTTGAATGACATTTATGGCTTTCATGTGAAGGAAAAGCATGTGCTGGAAGCGATCGAAGATGCCAAAAGTGGACCGATTGCCGAAGGCAATATCGGCGGCGGGACCGGCATGATGTGTCTTGGCTTCAAAGGAGGAACCGGGACCTCGTCCAGAGTGGTCAAAGTAGGAGACTCAACCTATACGCTTGGCGTGTTGGTTCAATCAAACTTTGGCGCCAAAAGACATCTCACCATCGCCGGGGTTCCGGTCGGCCGGGAATTGGCTGATACGCTGAATTATATCTACAAAGGCCCACCAACTTCCAGACGGCAGGAAGGCGATGGCTCCATCATTGTGGTGGTCGCAACCGATGCGCCACTCTTGCCCCATCAGCTGAAACGAATTGTCCACCGGGTGCCTTTGGGTGTCGGTGCCGCCGGTGGATACGGCAGCAATGGTTCCGGAGACATTTTCATTGCCTTTTCCACCGCCAATGAAGGGGCGTTTAACCGGGAAAAGATGACCACTGTCCAAACCTTGCCCAATGACCAGATTTCGTCTTTGTTTGTGGCAACCGCCCAGGCTGTAGATGAAGCCATCATCAATGCCATGCTGGCCGCCGAAGACATGGAAGGCATTAATGGGAACAAAGCTTATGCCTTGCCGCATGATTTGGTGATTGAGGTATTGAAAAAATATGGGCGGATGGAGTGAGGACCCGTTCAATCACTTTGCCAACCATCTCCCATTTTCATGACACCTTAGCGCAGTATCCCCACCAACGCGCACCCACATGAAGGAATCACACAAACTGAGCCACCCGGTCTTTATCCTGAGTGTCATTCTGCTCATCCTCAACGATTGGGTGTTTAAAGCGGCATTTCACAATGCACTGACCGGCAAACTATCCGATTTCGCGGGCCTGTTTGCCTTTCCCTTCCTGTTCAGCATTCTTTTCCCAAATCACAAAAAAGCTATTCATCTCGGAACGGTGGTGCTATTCATCTTCTGGAACAGTGAATTATCACAGCCGATGATTGATGGCCTCAATGCCATTGGCTCAGCGGTGGGCCGCACCATCGATCCAGGTGATTTTATTGCACTGGTCTCTGTTTACCTTTCCTATCGTTGCCTGAAGCATTCTCCTAGCTTTCGCTTCGAGCCTTTTGTCCGAAAAACCCTCATTGGCATCTCTTTTCTGGCATTCTTCGCAACCACTCTCCCACCATTAGAATACCGGGAATACATCGATGTCAACAAGCAATATGAATTTGACTTTTCGAAAAGGGAGTTGGTTTCGCGCTTAAACATGGTCCAGCTGAAAGAGATTCGAAAGCTGGGCGGCCACGTCGATTTTGATGCAGATAAGGATGTTTTTCATTTCCTGGGGAGAACGGATACCCTAGCTTACCTGCTTGACCCCAACAAGATATCCGATCAGGATACGATCGAATTCAAGACTTCCTTTGCAAAAATCATGATCAGTGGCAGCGATACGACTTCTGCGCTAAAACTGCTGACTGTGTATAAACTAGCCTACGTCCACAAAGAGAAGGACTATCGGGAGAAAGCGATCCGACAATTCGAGAAGTGGATTGTGAAAAAGATCAGGAAGTTTTGATGAGCGTAGACGATTCCAGAAGTCTTAGCTCTCCAACTTGGCGAAACCAACTGTTTTCCGGTACATATCTGGCGAAACCCCGACACGTTTTTTAAACAGCCGACTGAAATAAAACTCATCCTGATAGCCAAGTTGCAGGCTTACTTCCTTGACTGATTTGGAGGTCAAATACAATTCTCTTTTGGCCTCAACGATGATGCGGCGCTTGATCAAATCCGTCAGCGTTTGGTTGAGGTATTTCCGGGTGATTTTCGCCAGATTTTTGGGGCTCATGCACAACTTATCAGCATATTCCTGCGGCGCATGTACCTCACAGAAATGTGCTTCAATCAGATCAACCAGATTCTGCAATACCTCGGACTGATGCCCGGAAATTGAGCGTTGATGCTCCTGATCAAATTGTCTTTTTTGCCTGACCGCTTCAATCAGAAAAATCTTCAGATAGGCCACCAGTACTTCATGTTGGGCAAGGCTGTTTTTCTCCATTTCCCGGGACATTTGTGCGATCAGGCTCTCAAAAATATCCGGCTGTTCCAGCGTAAAGAAAGGAGGCTGATTAAAGTTGTGGAAAAGGACGCCTTCCGTTTCAACCTCATTTTGATGTCGGTAGGTACAAAAAAAGTCCGGATGAAAATTCAGCATCACACCCGAACAAGTCTCTTCAGAAGTCAACATATGCGGTTGGTAGGGTGCCAGACATATCATATAACTCCCGGCCAGTGCATATTCTGAAAAATCAACCAGCAATTTGACCTCACATGCTTGCAGCATGATCAGCGAATAATGGTTCTTGCGCTGTAGGTGATCAAACTGAGACAAATCACGAAAATGTTCCAGCCGAAAGGCGAGTTCTCCGTTTTGTTTGTCGATAATGGTGTGTGCCATATGTTGTTTATCCTAAGTCCCTTCCAAAAGCTAAAAAAGGAAGAAAGCGCCGGAGCACTTCCTTCCAATCTACTCAATTATTTTGACGCCAGGATGTCAATCGTTTGGATTGCCTGAGGGGTAAATCCTTCCAGGATAACTGGCGCATTTTCCATCAAAGCGGCCGCGACTTTACCATTCAAATGGGCATCTCTTCCACTGTCATCCGCAAAAGTATCGAAGATGGCATAGGTCTGATCATCAAGTTTGATCGCATACCATGAGAGTGTTTGGGGTTCGTCATTGACCAGACGCTGGCCGGCATGTAGAAAATTCTCAACCTCAGCCTGCTTACCTTCTTTCGCCTTCATGATCACCAGCAAGCCTTTCTTCTCATCAGCTTTGACCAGTTTGGTTGCCAGCAAATCGACTGGCTGAATGCTGGTTTTCACCTCAAAGTCTTCCAACAGATCCGTGGCATTGGCTAACAGTGCCTTGGCGACTTCACCGCTCAAATGCGCCTGTCTGCCATCTTCGCCCGAAAAGGTATCGTAGATCCCAAAGGTGCGCTCATCAATCTGGAAAGCATACCAGGACAAAGTACCTGCTTCCTGATTGACCAGTGGAAGGCCTCCCAGTAAAAAATTGCGGACGGCATCTTCTTTTCCGGCTTTTGCATTCATGATGACCAGGAGACCGATTTGTTCTTTTGTGTTGTGATTCATTTTAGCTTGGTTTTGTTGTGAGAAAGCGAGCGTTGAAAAGCATGCACATGCAACAAAGAGGAGTGAAATGATTTGAAGTTTTTTGCGTATCATCTTTTGAGCGTTTTTGTGATAACACAATATTCGGGAAGATCTCAGCTGAGCAGAATGGACCATTGACGCAATGGCATGGACGATTTTCCCCTTTCGCGGAAATACGAGGGAATACAGGTCAAACCGGGAGATTGACGCGGTAATTTTCAGCTAAAGATGTAGATGTAAAAGAGAATATCAGGAGAATCAGGCAGAACCAAAGCGCGCCCCATCCACCTCCGGTGGGACGGTCCAATTCCCTGTATCAAGATAGTCCGCCAGCAAGCGGGCACAGTAAGGCCCGGCCAGCATGCCTTTGGTCCCAAAGCCTCCGAGAAAGTGCATAAAATCATGCTCCGGATGCCGCGCCACGATCGGACGACGGTCTGAGGTAGTCGGACGGATACCAGCTTTGTGATCGATCACTGTATAGGGAACCTTGAGCGCTTTGTCCAGATAGGAACAAATCTCTGCTTTGCCTGCCTCAGTTGGTTCAGCATGCTCAAACTGGTTTTGATAAGTTGAACCAACAATAAAGCGATCCTGCCCTTGCGGAATCAGGTAGACTTTTTTCGACAACAAAAAGGGCAATTCAAGCTCCGGTGCCTCGATCAGCAGAATTTCACCTTTGTTGGGAATGATGGGCAGATGGGAAAAGAAGGGATTGTCCTTCGCCTGCGGCCCTTCACAAAAAACGATTTGTTCAAATTCGAGTTCTCCCGTTCGGGTAGCGATGATTTTCCGGTCCAGATCAATTTGTCCGGCCGTTACCCGCTGCTGGAAATAGGAGAAATCCGGCTGCGTCCGCAGAATATCCAAAATCCCATCCAAGATGCGATCCGTTTCCGCCCAACCGCAGGGGATGATGCGAATGCCGCCCCAGGGATTCTCAATTTGTCCGGGGAACAAAGGCTCTTCCTCTCTTTCAACCAAGTGAGCAAAAGCTGGTTCGTGTGCCCGACTGAGCCATTTATTGTATTCCTCCACCGTTTTAAATGGCCGGTAGATTTGTGCATAATGGAGAAAAGGCTGAAGCGAGAAAAAGAGTGGATCATCAAAAAAGAAGCTCCGCAATTCTTCCAGCAAGCGATCAGCTTCCCAACTTTTGGCCCCAAATCGTCCGGTGATGACATTGAACATGCCTGCGGCAATGCGTGAGGCCGAATTCGGCTGTGGATCATCAAACAATGCGACTGCATGGCCATAAGAAGACAGTCGCGCCGCCAGAAAACTTCCGGCTAAGCCGCCACCAACAATCGCTATGGGTTTGAAGAGATCCATAAGATGGTTTTAACTGAATTTCAATACATCCCTTTCAGGGACTAAGCAGATCCCTGCCAACCCTCTTCGAAGGGGGCGTTAGGCGTGTTACCTTCCATCAATCCCAACACCTCCTTCGCCACTCTCTCTGATGCGCCGGAAGAACCCAGTTTCTCACGTAGAGCTTCATAACCAGACTGCACCGCCACCTGACGATCAGCCTTCATCAATGCCAACAGTTCTTCAGCCAGATTGGTTGCGTTGTATTCGTATTGGATCAATTCTTTCAGCAATGGCTGGTCCAGAATCAGGTTGGGCAAGCCAATGTATTTCACTTTCACCAATCGTTTACCGATTGCATAGGACACAGCATTGCCGCGATAGCAAATCACTTGTGGCACTCCAAAAAGTGCCGTTTCCAGGGTTGCGGTACCACTGGTCACCAGGGCATAATCTGCATCTCCCAAAATCTCATAGGTTTGGTTCATCCGTAGTTCGACATCAATCTTGCCAATCATCTCCCGATAAAAGGCTTCGGTCTGACTGGGCGCTCCGGCAATTACAAAATGATGTTCAGGAAAGCGCTCAACCATCTCCAGCATGACTGGCAGCATACGCTTGATCTCCTGTTTACGGCTACCGGGTAGGAGGGCGACAGTGCGTCCGGCGATGTAGGATTCGTCTCTGGCTGGCAGGGCATCCAGCAGGGGATGGCCGACAAAGCTGACCTCCATGCCTTCTTTGGCGAAAAAGTCTTGTTCGAAGGGCAGGATGACGGCCATGCGGTCGACGTATTTGCGCAGGGTTTTAACCCTGCCTTTTTTCCAGGCCCAGACCTGGGGCGAGATGTACCAGAAGATGGGAAGCTTCAGCTTGCTGAGGAAGGGCAGCATGCGCATATTGAAGCCAGGATAATCGATGAGGATGACCAGATCTGGTTGCCAGGCTTCAATGTCGGTTTTAACCGTCCTGAACAATCTCCGGATGGTACCGAGATTCTGCAGCACTTCTAAGAAGCCCATAAAATTGATGTCGCGTATGTGCGCAATCAGCTCCATCCCCACTTCCGTCAGCTTATCACCGCCAACGCCGCGCAATTCGGGGTCCGGCACCTGCTTTTGAAGCGCTTTGATGAGATTGCTACCGTGCAAATCTCCAGAGTCCTCACCCGCAATCAAAAAGATTTTCATTGAGCAGTCGAGAAATTCCAGGCTGAAACCTTTTCCGTTTCTGAGTAGGCGGTCAGATCATGGGTCATCGGCGTAACGGAGGCATATCCATTGCGTAAAGCCCATTCATCTGTGTCTTCTCCCTCATCTTTCAGGGAAAAATTACCAGCAAGCCAATAATAGGGACGACCGTAGGGGTCTTTGCGTTCGTCAAATTCCTCTACCCAGCGGCCGTTGGCCTGACGCGTAACTTTAATCCCTTTCAATTCACTGAAAGGGACATCAGGTACATTCACATTGATCAAATGGCCAGCTTGCAGATCATTTGCCAATGCCTTCTCAATCACAATGCGGGCAACCTCAATCGCTGTGGTCATATCCGCTTCATGACTAAAGTTGCAAAAAGAAAAACCCATCGCTGGAATACTTTGCAATGCACCTTCCCTGGCGGCGGAAAGCGTACCCGAATAAATCGCGCTGACCGATGAGTTGGCGCCATGATTGATCCCGGAAAGGATCAGATCAGGACGCCGATCCATGATCACCCCGGTGGCAATCTTCACACAGTCCGCCGGCGTACCATTACAGGCATAGCCAATCAGTCCATTGCCAAGCTCTTCCTTATACAGCCGCAAGGGCTTGCCAATGCTGATTGCGTGCCCCATGCCACTTTGTGCGCCGGAAGGCGCAACCACAGTAACATCACCAAATTGGCGGGCAACATCAATCAACGCACGGATACCGGGCGCATGGATGCCATCATCATTGCTGATCAGAATATGGGGAGATTGGCGCATGTGGGTCTTTGTATTTTGTGCCACGAAATTACAGCCTGCCAAAGGGAAAACATAGCAGCACGCTTGATTTGTCATGACAAATCATCTGACCAAGATATCAACTACTACTTTTCACATCCACTTCAACATGGAAAGCTAATTGATTCCACATCCGAAACGCAGGGTAAGAGTAATCCAGGTGGTTGTTTTTACGCCTCTTATTTCCCCCGGCCAAAACTTCATATCAGGTAAATGGTTTGTGATTGCCCTCGTTAGAATTGGATGAACTTCTTTAATGAGCTGATAGCAAAGAATCTCCCCTTCTTCATTGATTAACAGACGAAGTCTGGTTGTTCCACAGATCCCGGCGTCCATACTGATTTGATACCATTGGTCTTTCCCAATGCTCTTGATTACCTCAAAACGATTCTCCCATATCGCTTCTGAATCCCATGGAAGAACCAGTAAAGGTTCTGAACAGGTATCCAGCGTGTGCTCCTGACAATGAGCAACGGGGAAGAATAAACCCATGAGAATGAAAAATACAGCTGTTTTCATGTTGGGGGTTTTGAAAGAAAACTAGCAGCCGGATTACAGATCCTATACTCTATCCTTCATCCTCAACAAGAACCTCTACTTTTTAAGGATTGATGTATTAAAGCTCAAATCAAAACAAGCTTCCATTTCTTCAATCAAGGTCTTCATCCGAATGTAATCGATGGGAATGGAAGCAAACTCAGACAAAAATTCACGATGCGAATCAAGATTGTCATAAGAAACAGCCCACTTTTTCCGGCCATCAATCACTTCAATCCGATATCCTCCTCCATCTCCTACGACGAGCATCGCTCCGTACGTATTGACTGATTGGTTCACCTGTTGTTGAGGTCTGATCCAAAGCAAACTGTCTTGAATAATTTTGCCCCAAGTTCTTGTCCAATCTCCCTGGGCATTTTCTCCTTTGATCAATGGATTGTCGGCATCACAACTGTTATGATTATAACAATAATACTCCAGTGATGATGCCTGCCATTCGTGATTTTTATCCTGAGTGAGCCTTAACACTTTGTGTTGTCCACTTGCATAATTCCGCTTCCAAAATCGGATTTCTAATCCATGAGATTTTTCTTCAAGGAAATTGTGCTGCTTCAGGTACGTCTGATCAAGCAGCCGAACTCTTTTTTGTTTGGGAACAAGTCGGTTTTGGGAAACCGCACAGCTCATCATCAAGCTCAACAACACAACATGGAAAAGGATTTTCATATTAATTTGATCAGATCAGTCATTCCATTCCATATATACCTGGGCATTTAAGCGTAAAAAATAGTTTTCAAAATCCAGATCAAAGTTCTTGTCTCGTTCAAGTCTGCTTGACGACTCTGCCAAAATAATGTAACGGCAGCTCTTCTGTTTAAGCATCTTGAAAAGCTTTGTCATATAGCAGAAAAAGCGCGTTGGCCTGGCGGAAAAGCGGGGTGAGGCGATGGATTGTGCGAGGGAAGCATTTTTCCGTCTTGATTTTTGGTTCTTTTCATCACAGGAAAAGAACAAATGAA
>JBCBZF010000079.1:0-11463 GCA_039815525.1 Bacteroidota bacterium
GAACAGGCAGAACTGAGTCGAAACCTACGCATGTTTTTATTGCATCAACACCAGGACAATAAGAAGGTGAAATTTCCGCTCTTACTGCCTCAATTACACAATCTGGATGGTGCAGAATTATCCCGCCTGCTAAAATTGGCTGCGAAACATCATTTCTACCTGATTGCGGCAACCCGCCATCCTTTGCATTTATTGTCCTTTCAGGCGGTTTACCAGATTCAGCGGGATAAAAATCGAGTACAAGGGATGGAACTGCTGGTACCAAAATCCAGTGCCAGTTGATTATCTTAGGCCATGCGTCAGCGTTTTCGCACATATTTTGACCGAAGGAAGGTCCGAAAAGCAGTCGGAAGTTTCGATGAAATGGGTTTGATCACTGCGGTTCAACGCATGGACCGGGAAGCGCTCACTACTTTGCTGGAACACGGTCTCTCCCCTGATGCCTGTGACGCGAGCGGAATTCCAGCGCTTCATCATGCTGTCGACAATGGCAACGTCCCGATTCTGCAGCTCTTGCTGGAGCGTGGTGCACAAGCAGGATTGGTGGATCCAAGCGGAAAAACAGCTTTGCACAAAAGCATCATTGGGAGCCGCAAACATTGCTTTCAATTGTTGTTGGACGCAGGCTCTCCGATTGATTCGGTTGATGCGGATGCTTGTGCGCCCATCCATCTGGCGGCAGCAGCGCAACATGCCTCCTTCGTGCGGGAATTGCTACAGCACGGCGCCGATCCCAATCTGGCTGACCAGCAAGGGAACACGGCTCTGATGATTGCCGTTCGCTCCAAACGTACAGCAGTGGTCAAAGTCTTACTCGAACATGGCGCCGATCCCCTGCATCGTAATCTGGCAGGACAATCCGTTCAGGAAGAAGCCGCCCACAGCCCCCGGATTGAGGAACTGGTTGAGGCAGCGCAGCGCAGTCACCAAGTTCCGATGCTGGAAAAAACCGGGGCTTTGTTTAGTGGCTTGCTGGATGGTTTGATGGAACAGGTAGAGGATGAGGATTCGATGTCGCGGCTTGAGCAGAAAGGCCGGGACATGATTCGTAAGCTGGTTTCTGAAGATCAATTGGTGGATCTGATGGCAAAAATTGAATCACATCCTTTACAGCAGGATTTGGTTTGGGTGCTCAATGTATTGGTGGAAATACGGCAAAGTATCCGGCTGGCCCACAGTCTATCGCAACATGCGAAGCTGGATGAAGTTGAAGCCCGGAAAGACTGGCAGAAGCGCATTTACTGGACTATACTGGAAGTGAATCGCCGCCTTGAACAGGAGAATGAAGACGCTTTTTCGCCAACACAACCACCTACGCAAGCATGAAAAACCGGCTGATCCGCATCTTCAGTCTCGCCCTGATTGGCCTGATCCTCGTTGCCGCCATCGAATATGTGATGGCATCTGCGGATAAGCGGGCGTACGATTTGACCTTTACCGATATTTGGACCGGCGTACTGGCTTGTGGTATAATAGTCGGTTTGATGCGAAGATTGAATCACTATCTGGATCGCTACATTCCCTGGGACCGACAAATCTGGAAGAGAGCTGTCATACAGTTGAGCAGCAATCTGCTCATGGCCGTAATACTGGTCTCTGTTGCGGCCTTTGTCATTGCATACTTCTTTACCCGTAATTCTGATTTTGTTCGATTCAACTGGCCCCAGATTGCACGTGAAATGCTGCTGTTCAACATCATTTCTGTGCTAGGTGTCGGCTTATTTGTCCTCTATGACGGAGGGCGCTTTTTCTTCAATCGCTGGAAAGATTCGCTGGTACAGTTGGCGCGTTTTGAAAAGGAAAATGTAGAATTTCGGTTTGCGGCATTGCGCAATCAGGTCAACCCCCATTTCCTGTTCAATAGCCTCAACACGCTTTCTTCCATGATCCACTCTGATCCGGATGCTGCTTCACAATTTGTCCGTCAATTGTCCAGAGTGTATCGCTATGTATTGGAAAATAAAGAAAAAGAGGTCATCCCTTTGGCGGAGGAATTGACCGTGTTGTCATCATATCTTTTTCTGATTGCGCATCGCTTCAAGGATCAGGTGAAGGTTGAGATCAACATTCCGGAAAGCGATCAGGCTGCATTTATTCCGCCCATGACGCTACAAATGCTGATCGAAAACGCCATCAAACACAATAGTACCTCACGGGAAAAGCCATTACACATTCATGTCTTTTCCGATCAGGATTTTCTGGTCGTCAGCAATCCGATTCAGGCGCGCAGCAGTGTGGAGTTTTCCTCTCAGGTTGGACTCGCCAATATCTCCAGCCGCTTTGCCTTTCTGTCTGATGTTCCGGTGCAGGCCGGGGAAGAAAACGGGGCGTTTGTGGTTCGTCTTCCCTGGTTAAAAGAGATGAAAGCCTGATTGGAGGAAAAAACGCTGCCCCAAAAATGGTCGCTTCGTCAGGAATATGAGACGGTTGGCGACATTGATCGGCGGTTTCACGGAAAAACAGGGGCCAGCGGAGAAAATATCGTGTCTTACTGTCAAACGAAGCACGATGAAATCTCTTCTTACAACAATCATTTTCACAGTTTGTGGGCTCTTGCTGAGCCAGGCTCAGGACAATCCCTTCGCCGGTCGTCGGATCGGCTTGCAATTCGGCTGGGGCAAAACCCATGTGCAGGATCAGGTCATCGGACCAGTTAATCTGCGCGGTGGAAATATTGCCATCGGTCTTCACTATCAACATGAATCCAAAGGTCAGCGCCGCATCGCCCAATTTCAGCTGCACAATGGTGGCATTGCGCCAGATGCAAAAGTGCTCAACACCACCATGTACAAAGGCAGCCTGAGTTATGAACATTTATTTCAGGTTTCAGGGACAGAAGACCAGCCATTTGCTATCTGGCTTGGGCCTGCTTTGCGTACCGATTTGCAGTTTTATGACTTCAACGGTCTGTCTAGTGCGAGCTGGAAATTTTCTCACAGTCTCGACGCCAGCGCGATGGCTGACTATCGGGTCTCTGATAAAGGTTTATTGCAAGGCTCTCTCAGCATGCCAATGATTTCTTCTGTTGTCCGTCCACCCTATGCTGGTTTTGACGAGCGCATCGACGAGGTGCAATCTAATGTACCGGCTTTGTTGACCGATCGCGGTCAGTTGAATGGCTTCTGGGACAACTTTGTGATCCGGGCTGGTATCGGCTACACCCATGGCCTGAGCGATCGCTTTCTCGCCTCCGCCAACTGGCAATTTGAATTCCAATCCTACAATCAGGGGCGTAACATCCGCTCTTTTTCCAATCATATCCAACTCGGCATTGATTATCAACTCAGGTAAGACGCCGTCCCAAACCTCGATTCGGGAGCTGTCAGGAGAGAGGAGAGAGTCGATAAACATAAACCCCCCTCCTGACCCCCTCACCTCAACAATCATTCTCATGAAAAAAATCACCACTTATATCATCGCCATTTTTCTCCTTGGTCTGACCGCATGTGAAAAAACCTTGCTGGGTCCTGAGGAAGCCAATGATCCTGAAAATATCTTCGAATTGGTCTGGAAAGGTTTTGATGAAAACTACGCGCTTTTCTCCACCACAGATCTGGACTGGGATGAAGTCTACAGCCGTTATCGACCACAGGTAACTGCTCAAACCACCGATGACGAATTGTGGGAGCTCTTCGAAAAGATGCTGGTCGAATTGAATGATGGCCATACAAGCATGATTGATTACACCGGGCGCCGCGGGATCTCCGCTGTTTCTGGCGAAGCCCAGGATGAGGCGGATTCACTGTTTGACTTCCAGATTGTGATGCAGGAATATTTGACAGATCCGACCATCGTCGGACTTTCTGAAACCTCCGATGAAGGCTTTGTCTATGACATGATCGGTGCGGTGGGTTACGTACTCATTCCGTCCATGGACGGGGATGCGACTTTGACCAATGCCGCTGCCTGGACCGAAGGAATAGACGAGGTGATAGCCTCCTTTGGCCCGAATCCCCAAGGCATCATCGTAGACATTCGCGGCAATGGCGGCGGATACGATTCCAATTCCAAACGCCTCGCTGGCGCTTTTGCTTCCGAACGAAAACTGGCTTATACAGTGCAAACCAAAAATGGACCAGCACGCGATGCCTTTGATGAGCCCAAGGAACATTTTGTTGAACCGATCGGTACGCCTTACACTGGATCGGTTGTGCTTCTGACCGACCGCAACAGTGTCAGTGCCGCTGAAATTTTCACTTTGCTAATGACCCAAAACGACAATGTCGTTCTGGTCGGTGATACCACCTTTGGTGCGTTTTCTGATGCATCATTTGAACGTTTTTTGCCCAATGGCTGGGTCTACAATCTTTCTCACCAATTGTATCTTGATCCCAATGGGGATTTCCTCGATGGAATCGGGATGGCACCAGATGTTCTGATCAAAAACACGTCTGCTGACATCGCCAATAAACGGGATGCAGTACTGGAAAAGGCGCTTGAACTCCTGCAATAGTTGTAGTTTGCAATATGCGATTGCTGATCATTGAAGACGAAGCCTATGCTGTGGACGAGTTGAAACGCTTGTTGGGGAAGGTAAAACTTCCTTCTGAACCAGAGGTATTGAATGCGCTTGATAGCATCGAGGCTGCAGTGCGCTGGTTGCGTACACATCCGCATCCGAACCTGGTGTTTCTTGACATTCAACTTGCCGACGGCATGAGCTTCGATATCTTCAAACAGGTAGATATCAATTGCCCGGTCATTTTTACCACCGCTTATGACGAGTACGCGATCCGGGCCTTCAAAATGAACAGCATCGATTATTTACTCAAGCCCATTGAATTGACTGAGTTACAGGCTGCTTTCGACAAATACTTCAAGCTTCGGGACAGCTTCCAACAACCGACCATTTTGCCAGCTCAATTGATGGCCATGCAAAAATTCCAGGCGGTCCAGTACAAATCACGCTTTGTGTCCCGGATTGGAGATAAATTTCGGTTTGTTCTGGTCGAGGACGTCACGTACTTTTTTGCCGAAGACAAAACGGTTTATGCCGTGACGCTACAAGGCGATCGACACATCATTGACTTTACCCTGGAATCACTTGAACCAATGTTGGACCCGGCATTATTTTTTCGCCTGAATCGGACGTACATCAGTCGCATCACGGCCATCGAAAAAGCAGAACGCTATTACAATGGCCGAATGATTGTATTTCTGCAGCCGAAGCCAGCTGAAGATGTGATTGTGAGCAAAGAGAAAGCTCAGCGTTTTCGCGTATGGTTGGGTGGGTAAAAACAGGATCAAACAACATAATCCATCCAATTTTTTCCCTAATTATTCGTCTTCCTAAAAAAGAGCGGAACATGACACCACTACGTATCATCCTCACCGGCGGGCATTCAGGGATTGGATTGGAGCTGAGTAAAATGCTTCTGGCCGAAGGGCATCATCTTGGTTTGATTGTCAGGAGTATATCCCGAAAGGCTGATACGCTGGCGATTTTAGGCCGAAACAAAGCAGTTGATTTTTTTGTGGCAGATTTGAGCCTCCAATCAGAAGTGGTCCGTGTGGCGGCTGAGATTGAGGCTAAATGGTCCCATATTGATGTGCTGTTCAACAACGCTGGGGTATTGCTGGAAGATCTATTTATGTCTCCTCAGGAAAACGAAATGCACTTTGAAGTCAATACACTTTCGCCTTTTCTCCTAACCCGTAAATTGGAAAAAGCACTCCGAAATTCTGCTCAGCCAATCGTGATCAATACGGTTACGGGCGGACAGCATACCGTCAAAACCTTTGATGCAGAAACCCTCAAACAACCAGAGCGTTTCAAAAAACTGTTTGGCCCCTATATGCAATCCAAGTATGCACTTTCATTGATGATGAATCATCTGGCGGAAACCTGGCCGAAGGTGCGCATTGTGAATGTTGATCCGGGCCCCAATAAAACCAAAATGACGGCAGGAAATGGGATGCCGGGCTGGTTGGTACCTTTGCGCAATCTCTTTTTCTCACGTCCGCAAAAAGGTGCCAAACTACTTTATCAGGCAGCTTTTGATCCTTCCCATGGAGCGCAAAGTGGTGTGTACCTTTCCGGGAATAAAGTCAAACCGCTGCGTCTGCGCATCACAGAAGCACAACGTGAAAAGATTTTATCCTCGGTCAATCGCGCCCATTTAGTGTAGGATGCGTCCTTTCAGATACATGAAATCGTTTTGCACCACGCGCGCCTGATCGGTCCGATGGCCCTGAAGTAAAAAGGATTGTGCATCAAGCCACTTCATCTTTACTGGTTCAAAATCTTCCAGGGTGCGGGCTGCGATCCGTTCCATGTGGAGATCCTCCAATCGATAGGTCAGAAGGAGATAGTTGCCGAGTGAATGATCAATGATGAGTGCGTGCTTCTGATCCGGACTCAGGCAGGGGAAACCAGGTAAAATGGTGATGTTTCCATCGGTCAGATCCATGAAAAAGTAGTGCCCACCTCCTAAGAATCGGACCACAAACATTGCGACCCTGATTTGTGGAATCATGCCAATGAAATAGTAGTGGGCGTTGAGTGGGAATTTATCTGATTGAACAGAAAGTTCCCGTCCAGAATCCAATTGCAGGAACAATTGTCCAGTGGAACGATTGACCCGATTCGCCGATGTTTTGATGTGTTGTGCTTCCCAATAGAGAAGCCGATTTTCATCTGCCTGTGCTGCGGTTTTATTGGCAGTGGGCAGATAGAGATAATCGTAATAATTGTGGCTGAAACTACTGATATCAACCTGTTCCTGGTATGCAGTCAGTTCAAGTGAGACCGACCTGTCAGATTGGCAACTGCAAATTGCGAACAAGAGGAGAATCGGGATCAGTTTCGGTTGCATGGTTTCAATGGAGTTAAGACTTCCAGGCATAGCGTAAGACGGGAAATTCTCCCCCCGCCGGACTCCCCATCAATCGCTCTTCGACTACTTTGCCGCCAATTCGTTCGTAAAAGGCGCAGGCAGCTGCATTTTCCCGTAGCACCCATAGGTAATGGGCTGCTTTGAAGCCTTTCTCCTGTAAATGATTTCTTGCTTTTTTGATCAACTTCCCGCCAATGCCCTGACGCTTAAACGCGGGGTCCACATGCAAATTGTCAATCAGACTCCCCCAGGTAAAATCATCCTCTGCGAATAAGCATATGAAGCCCGCCAGTTGATTGGATTCATCGACCGCCAGGCATAGATATTGGTTGTTTTTGGGCGCCATGAAGCGTTTCTGCCAGACATCAAAACGCTCTTGCTGCACTTCATGATCCAGATAATGATCCGGCCAGATGCCCCGATAGTTTTGTTGCCAACTCCGGGCGTGCAGAGCAGCGATTGCGGACAGATCTTCTGGTGTTTCGGAACGATAATAGATCATTCGGGTTTTGCGGTCGGGGGTCAAAATCGGTCTTTAAGCTGAGGAATACTTTAAAGTATTGGCAACAATAGATAATTACTTGCTTCGATATATACACCACATAAAAGATGCCATCAACGTCAAAGCTGAGATTTTACGAGAACTTTTTTGATAAATTCTTTTGTCAGATATCCACATGAGATCAGGATGAATCAGAATCATCTGTGGTTTCCCTTCAGAATGTGGGGGTGTTTAATCCACCGAGGTGATTGGTTACCCAAAGTTGAGTAATGATTCTTCGTGGTAATTACTCAATACAGGGTAGTTATTACCTAAATCCAATTAATCGACTTAGGTATTTTGTAATTTATTTTGGTAAAAGGCGAAAAGAGCCCCTGTTTAGAATCATTCTTAATAAAGATTGATTCGATGAGACACACTTTTACTTTGATCATGTGTATGTTTTTTCTCCTCAGCACGGGGCATGCACAAATTCCTGATACCATTTCAACTAACGCTGGTTATTCGGACCAGGTATGGTATAGCTTCCGAAACGGAGAAGAAGCCCGCGCACCTCAGGCTGAATGGGATTTGGCTTTTGAAATTTCTGGTTTCAGCTCTGCTATTCATCTAAATACAGTAACCGGCGCACAAGTCTGGTTATATCCCAATGGCGATACGGCCCAGTGGAGCACCGTTGATACGGCAGGCATTGGGAATTGGACAGATGCATACAATGCCGATACTTCCTGGACAATCGGTGCGCTCAATGCGGGTTTTGATCCCAATGATGACTTCGACTTAGGATGGGGAACTTATAACTTCATCACGCACCATGTCACTGGAGACAGCCTGTTTGTGGTCAAATTGGCTGATGGATCTTACAAGAAATTGTGGATTGAGCTGCTGGCTTCGGGGATCTATTCTTTCCGTCATGCTGATCTGGATGGTAGCAATGAGATTCGCACCAGCGTGGCCAAAGCGGACTATCAAGGCAAAAATTTCGCTTACTACAGCATGTCCAATGATGCCTACATGGACCGCGAGCCGATGAGTGCGGATTGGGATCTGTTGTTTGGTCGCTACACTGCTGCTCTGGGACCAGGTGTATACTATCCGGTAACGGGCGTTCTTGCCAATGCCGGGGTTGAAACCGCACGGGTATATCCTGTTGATGACCCCATGAGCTATGATTACAATGCTGCGAGCTTCTCAACTGAGATCAACACCATTGGCTGGGATTGGAAAACCTTCGATTTCATGACCAACTCCTTCGTTCTGGAAGACAGCATGGTCTTTTTTGCCAAAGCAAAGAATGGTGCATACTGGCGCATGGTGATGACAGCGTTTGGCGGCAGCGCCAATGGCAACTTTATCTTCAATACAGAACAGCTAACCAATGCCACGGATATCGAAGCCGATATTCCAGTAGCATTTTTCTCGGCCTATCCGAATCCGGCAACAGACCAACGTCTGGTCGTTGCCTATGATTTGCCATTGGATACCGAAGGGGCAGCGCTCAGCCTGTTTGACCTCCAAGGTCGTACGATATTCCAACAGCAGTTGACTGCCACTGGCAGCCTCCAACGAACGTCCATTGAACTGCCTGGTCTTGCAGCTGGGGTATATACCTTGAGCCTGCGTCATGAAGCGGGCGTGCAATACCAAAAACTGATCATTCGCTAAATGCGATCTTACATCGCAGACCAATATTTACTACCACAAAAAAACAACAATGCGTTCGCTCCTGTCCCTTACTACATTAGCCATTTTTCTACTTGCTGCCTGTCAGCAGGTGGGACAGGACGCATCACAATCCGGGTCTGGACTGAGCATTCAGTCTGACACCCGGATTGTGTCTTTGAGTGGTGCCATGACCGAAATTCTCTGTCTCGCTGGTCTGGAAGCCAACATTGTCGGGGTAGACGTAACCAGTACCTACCCTGCCAGTATGCAGGCGGTTCCAAAAGTCGGGCACAACCGCAACATCCAGGCGGAAGGAATTCTTTCACTCAACCCAACTTTGGTAATCGGGAAAGAAGGAGGACTCAAACCGGAAGTAGAGATGCAGCTCCGGCAAACCGGGGTCCCACTTCTCCTTTTAACACATACAGAAACGATAGAAGGTGCCCAGCATCTGATCAGCCAATTGGCTGATACACTGGGAAAGCCTGAACTGGCAGGCCGTTTGAATGCCAGCATAGACGAATCATTGAATCGTGTTCAGCCCCTTACGCCTGCTCCGCGTGCTTTGTTTATATACGCACGTGGGGCGGGCAATTTGATGGTGGCTGGAACAGGTACGCAGATGGAACTGATGCTCAAACTAGCGGGTGCCGAACCTGTGATCAAGAATTTTGATGGCTTTAAACCATACTCACCGGAAGCATTGTTGGCTGCTGATCCAGAGGCAATCGTGTTGTTTGAAAGTGGGCTAAACAGCCTCGAAGGAGAGGAAGGCCTATTGGAAGTGCCAGGTGTAGCTGAAACGAGTGCAGGTAGATCAGGCCGTTTTATCGCCATGGACGGACAATTTGTCGCGGGTTTTGGGCCAAGAGTCGGAGAAGCCGCACTGGCACTCAATCAACATCTACAACAAATGATGCTGGCTCATGGACAATAGACCAATGTTCATATTGACCATGGTGGTTGGGGTGGTGCTTTCACTCATCCTGACAACTGGTTTTGGGGCAGTACCAATCAGCGGCATTGATGTCCTCCAAAGTATCATTGCCAAAAGTGGCTTCCCGGTCGACCCTGAATTGGGTGGTACGACGCAAAGCATTATTTGGAACATCCGGCTGCCAAGAGTTTTGCTGAGCATGCTGGTCGGGGCCAGCCTGGCCCTCTCCGGCGCAGCACTGCAAGGACTGTTTCGCAATCCACTGGCCGATCCGTCCATCATTGGGATTACTGCTGGTGCGGCCCTCTCCGCAGCAACGGTCATTGTTCTGGGCGGGGAACTCCTTGCCCAGATGCCACAACTCAGTGGATTGACGATCCTCTCCACGGCGACTTTTTTAGGGGCAATGCTTTCTACCTTTTTGATTTTTGGGATTGCTCAGGAAAAAAGGCGCACCAATGTCGCAACCATGCTCCTGGGTGGCATTGCCATCAATGCCTTAGCTGCTGCGCTTACCGGACTCTTGATCTATCTGGCCGACGACGCCCAATTGCGGAGTTTGTCTTTCTGGACGCTGGGGAGCATGGGAGGCGCAAACTGGTATCAGGTAGGGATGATGGTGCCGGTATTTGCGATATCTCTGTTTGGGGTTCTGCGCCTACGGAAAGCGTTCAACGCCTTGAGTTTGGGGGAGGCAGAAGCGGAATTTATTGGCATTGAAACGGAAAAAATCAAACGACAAGTTGTGATTGCGACCAGTCTTGCGGTTGGCGCATCGGTCGCATTTTGTGGTATGATCGGGTTCATTGGTCTGGTGGTCCCGCATGTCTTGCGGATCATAGGTGGCTCCAATCATGGTTTCCTGATTCCGGCTTCTGCACTTGGCGGCGGCATATTATTATGCTGGGCTGATGCTTTGGCCCGGACCATGGTGGCCCCGGCTGAGCTGCCAATTGGCGTACTGACCGCTCTGGCTGGCGCGCCTGTCTTTCTCATCATCCTTCTGCAACAACGCAAACAATTGTTCTAATGCTCCGGGTACACAACATATCCTTTTCTATTCGGACCAAAAAGCTGTTGGATCACATCTCTTTTGACGCCTCACCCGGTGAACTAACAGGCATCCTCGGTCCCAATGGTGCAGGCAAAAGTACCCTGATCAAATTGTTGAGTCTTCAACTGAAGGCCGACACCGGGACCATTTCGTGGAATACGCGTCCCTTGTCTGATTATTCAACGGAAGAAATGGCCCGCCAGAGAGCAGTGCTGACGCAACATATCCACATGAGCCATGACTTTCCCGTTCGGGAAGTGGTGCTCATGGGGCGCTACCCATTTTTCAAACACCGCCCCAGTCCGCTGGATTGGGAATTTGTGGACCAACGCATGGAACAGACCGAAACAGATGTCTTTTCGGGTCGCGCTTATCAAAGTCTCTCCGGTGGTGAAAAACAACGGGTCCAGATGGCGCGCACCATGACGCAGTTATCTGGTGATAACGGACCATTTCTGTTGCTGCTGGA
>JBCBZF010000934.1:0-2919 GCA_039815525.1 Bacteroidota bacterium
CGGCAAGTATGACCGTCTCTACTGCATCGCGAAAGATGTTGACAAACTAGTAGAGCCACAACACTTGTGGCTCGCAATACGAAAACCATCTTTGGATGAAAGGCGGCGAGAGTCGAGCCAGAGCAGTGTGCCGCCTTTACCGAAGCCTGGCAATGATCTCTTCAAGCGAAAGACTTTGCTCCTCCCCGGAAGCCATATTTTTCAATTTGTACTGACCACTTTCCTGCTCGTCAGATCCAATCACAATCGTATACGGTAATTGCTTTCGGTCAGCAAAGGAGAATTGCTTTTTGAGTTTGGCTTTATCTGGATATAATTCCGCGGCAACCCCAGCTTCCCGCAGCGCTTTTAGTACTGCGAGATTGGTTGGGAGAACATCCTCACCAAAGTTGATCAACAAAACTTTGGTACTGCTACTGCCCAATTCTTTGAACAAGCCCAATTCCTCCATCACCACATAAATCCGGTCTGCCCCAAAGGAGATCCCAACGCCAGAAAGACCCGGACGACCAAACACACCCGTCAGATCAGCATATCTTCCGCCACCGCAAATGGAGCCAATCTTGACATTGTTGGCTTTGACTTCAAAAACAGTCCCGGTATAATAGTCGAGCCCACGTGCCAGTTGCAGATTGAAATCTACCTTGCCCTCAAAGCGTGGCATGTACTGATAGAGGGAAAAGACTTCCTCCATCTCCCCTACCCCTTCCAGGCCAATCTCACAATCAGCGAATTTTTCTTTCAGGAAATTGATTTTCGCCTCAGTGTTTCCTTCAAACCCGATAATCTCAAACAATTGATCCGCACCTTCAATCCCACGGCCCATCAGTTCTTTCCGTACGCCTGCTTCCCCAATTTTGTCCAACTTATCAATGGCCATACACACCTCAACCACCTTATCTGGCTGCCCAATCACCTCGGCATAGCCACTAAGGATCTTGCGGTGGTTGAGCTGGATGGTAAAATCGTTCAATCCCAGATTCGACAAGGCTTCATCATACATGGCGACGAACTCAGCCTCAAACAGCAATGAATCCGATCCCACCACATCCGCATCACATTGATAAAATTCGCGATACCGGCCCTTTTGCGGATTATCAGCCCGCCAAACTGGCTGAACCTGGTAGCGTTTGAAGGGAAAAACCAGTTCATTTTGGTTCATCACCACAAAGCGAGCAAATGGCACTGTCAGGTCATAACGCAAGGCTTTTTTACTGATCTGGAAGCTGAGCGCCTTGGGATTTCCCCAATTATTTTTGTCAGCTTTTGCGAGATAATCCCCTGTATTTAAGATTTTAAAAATCAGACGATCACCCTCTTCACCATATTTCCCCGTCAGCACAGACAGCTGCTCCATGGCCGGGGTTTCTATTGGAGCGTAGCCATATTTTTTGAACACCGCCTTAATGGTATCAAAAATGTATTCACGTCTCAGGCTAACTTCGGGTAGAAAGTCGCGTGTTCCTTTGGGTATGCTTGGTTTTTGGGCCATGGAAATGTGTAAAGCGACAAATTTACAAGATTTATTTCGTATTTTTTTCCCAAAGCTTTGGACCTATTTCAGGAATACAAGTCCATTGAATACAAACACTGTTATTTGAACTTCACATTAAAGCACATTTAAACACGCAACATTATGAATGAGGGTATCATATTTGGATTAATCATAGCAGCTGCAATTTTTGCATTTGCACGCGCCGGCTGGGTCATTGTCCGTCAGCAAACGGCTGTCATCATTCAGCGACTGGGGAAATTTCAAACGATTGCGCACGCGGGATTTAACTGGAAACTTCCCTTCCTCGATTCTGTCGCCGGACGCGTCAACCTGAAAGTACAGCAATTGGATGTCCAGGTAGAAACCAAAACGCTGGATGATGTTTTCGTTCATCTAAAGGTTTCGGTTCAATATCAGGTCGCAAAAGACAATGTCTATGATGCGTTCTACCGTCTGGAGAGTCCCACTACCCAGATTACCTCATACGTATTTGATACAGTACGGGCTGAAGTCCCAAAAATGAAATTGGATCAGGTATTTGCGCGTAAAGACGACATTGCCATCGCCATCAAGGCGGAGCTAGCTGAAGCCATGAACAGCTATGGATATGGGATTGTCAAAGCATTGGTTACAGACATCGATCCTGATTCCCAGGTAAAAATTGCCATGAACCGAATCAATGCCGCCGAGCGTGAGAAAGTAGCTGCGCAATACGAAGCAGAAGCTGAGCGGATCAAAATTGTTGCCATCGCATCTGCCGAAGCAGAAAGTAAAAAACTCCAGGGTCAGGGTATCGCCGACCAGCGTCGTGAGATCGCCAAAGGTTTGGAAGACTCCGTCGAAGCCCTCAATAAAGTGGGCATCAACTCACAGGAAGCATCCGCGCTGATTGTGGTAACCCAGCACTACGACACCTTGCAGGCAATGGGTACGACCAATAAGTCCAACCTCATTCTCCTGCCAAACTCACCATCCAATGCCGCTGACATGATGAACCAGATGGTTACGTCCTTCACCGCCGCCAGCATGATGGGAGAAGAAATGAAAAAGACCAATGGTCAGGAGGTGTAATTCCGGCCATTCATTCAGGAGGTGAGCAGATTTGAAAAATCATATATTTTCCAAGCTGCCGGTAATACCCTGATTATCAATTGATTAATATTCCCGAAATGGAAGCCTGTCTCTTCGCAGAGACAGGCTATTTTTTATTCTCTCTCATGCTCTCAATCAAAGCCTTTTGAGCCTCAAATCCAGCCTTAAGTCCTTCACATTCAGCCGTCTTCGATGCGAGCTGAATTCTAGTCATTTCTAACTCTTGAATTAATTTCTCCTCTCTTTTGGATGAGACAGGGATCGTCGTCTCAGGAATGATCTGTTGCAGATCAAATGAAGGAGGAACTACCTCATAAAGTGGTATACCTGCC
>JBCBZF010000937.1:0-2915 GCA_039815525.1 Bacteroidota bacterium
GACGGGAGGGGACCGGTCATCGGTATTTCCATGGGGATGGTAATTACCGAACCCTGTCTGCCGGGCTCGGCAAGCTTAATATTCAGGTAGCCGCTATCGGGATTGGCGAAATTGGGAACTAGGTCGCGAAAGATTCTCCTATTGCACTTAGTTTCGCCGAGCAAGGCGCGAATGTAGCCTTTACCTATCGTTCTTCAGTCGAAAAAGCCAATGCGCTGGAAGCTGAATTGAAAGAAAAAGGTGTTGACGCAGTTGGGATTCAGGCTGATGCAGCCGATTTCGAAGCGACCCAGGCCGTCATCAAACAGGTAGCAGAACGTTTTGGCAAAATTGATACTGTCGTCAACAATGCAGGCATCACCAAGGATACGCTCCTGCTCCGAATGACGGAGGAACACTGGGATCAGGTGATTCAAACCAATCTTAACAGCGTTTTTTATACCACCAAAGCAGTGTTGCGAAACATGCTCAAGGCCCGGGCTGGCTCGATCATCAACATTAGCTCAGTTGTCGGTCTCCAGGGCAATGCCGGACAGGCCAATTATGCTGCCTCTAAAGCAGGCATGGTGGGTTTCACCAAATCGGTGGCCCGTGAAGTTGGTTCCCGCGGGATTCGCGCCAATGTGGTTGCCCCCGGCTTCATCGCCACCGAGATGACAGCGGAGCTTGATCCCAAAGCACTGGAAGGTTGGTTAGAAGGCATTCCACTGAAACGGGCTGGTGAACCAGCAGATGTTGCGAATCTCTGCGTTTTTCTCGCTTCCGATATGTCTACCTACATCACCGGACAGGTTTTTAACGTAGACGGAGGCATGGTCATGGCCTAATCAAGTGCCCTGACCTTTTTTTTTTCGTAATTCAGGCCGGCATGACACTCAGTTTCACCCATTCCCCTGCTTATTTGATTCTCATTGTCCTATTGGCAGGAGGTCTTACCTTTTTGATGTACCGGCAAAGCAGTGATTTGTTGCCCCGGGCCATTCGCTATCTGCTGAGTGCATTTCGCTTTGTGATTCTGAGTCTGATTGGGCTATTGTTGCTCGAACCGCTGATCAATTCGCTGAGCAAACTGAGTTTTCCGCCGATCGTAGCCGTGGTACAGGATAATTCAGAAAGTCTGGTGGTCCAGCAGGATTCAGCTTTTGTCAGGAATGAATATCCACAGCTGCTCAAATCCTTTCAAGCTTCTTTTGAGGGAGAAGAATATGTGCTGGATGGTTTTGCCTTTGACCGCGAACTCAAACGCGATCTTCAAGCTGACTCCTTACGATTTGACCAAACTGGCACCAATATCTCCAGTGCCCTCAAAGGCGTGCGGGATTTGTACCAGAACCAGAACCTTGGCGCCATTGTCTTGTTGACTGATGGCATTGCCACAGCGGGGATCAATCCATTGTACACCGTCGAAAATCTCAAAACACCGGTTTTTACGGTTCTGGTGGGCGACACCACGACCCAGAAAGACATTCAGATCAAGGAGGTTCTGTTCAATGAAATCGCCTATCTGGAGAATGATATGCCCATTCGGGTCAAATTGGCCAGCACCGGTTTCGAGCAGGCCAATATCAAAGTCAGCATTCTACAGGGCAAAAAGGTTCTGGATGCAAAATCCCTGCGGCTGGGGAAAGATAAAAACAATGGCGAAGTCAATTTTTTGATTCGGCCTGAGGAAGTCGGTGTACAGCGATATGTCATCAGTGTCAGCCGTCTGGATGGAGAGATAACCTACCGCAACAATGTGCGGAGCATTTTTGTCAATGTACTGGAAACGCGGGTCAAAATCGCCCTCTTTGCTGGCTCGCCTCATCCGGACCTGGGCGCATTGGAACAAGCCTTTGCGCGAGATAAAAGCTACGAGGTCAATAAATTTGTCCTGAAACAGCCAGGCACTTTCTACCGCAACCCAGAGAATGAGAATCTGGAAGACTTTGACTTATTCATCCTCCACAATTTTCCCCAAAGCAGTCGTGATCAAGTGATGGTGGAAAAGATTACGGAGGTGGTTAAAAAGGAGAAAAAACCAGTCATATTTTTTGTGGGAACTTTTACGGACTTACCGACCATGGCCCCACTCTATGATTATATGGCCATTACTCCAAAAGGTATTTCTCCTAAAACACAAGAGGTAATCGCCAATTTTTCGCCTGAATACGAAAGGCACTCCACTTTCACCTTTGATGAGGGTTGGCTGCAATGGGCCAACAATGCGCCGCCAATCTATCGGAATCAGTCCAATTGGGAAGCCAAAAGTTCTGCTGAGGTTTATGCCACAGCTAAGATCAAAAATATTGCACTCGACTACCCGGTTTTGGCTCTACAGAACCAGCTGGGTCGCAAAAATATGACCTTTCTGGGAGAAAACTTCTGGCGGATGCGGGCGCATAGTTTTGTGGAAGGAAATGATTTTGAGCGTTTCGACGCCTGGTTGTTCAACAACATCAAATGGCTGATCGTCTCGGACGACAAACGTAAATTCAGGGTTGACCCGGCCAAGCGTATCTTCTCCGGCGGAGAACCGGTCTCTTTCAAAGGCCAGGTCTATGATGACAGTTATAATCCGATTCAGGGCGTAGACATCAAACTCACCCTCACTTCTCCAGACGGCAAAGACAACGATTATTACCTCAATGAAACCGGGCAGGCACAGTATTTCCTGGAACTGTTTAATCTCGAAGAGGGCACCTATTCTTACCGGGCTGAAGGGAAAAAGAACGAAATTAAAGTCGGAACGGACCGGGGACAATTTTCCATTGGTAGATCCAATATTGAGCATTTCCAATTACAGGCCAATCGCGACCTGATGGAGCAAATTGCCCTACGAACCGGTGGGAGTTTCACCTACGCCCGCGACCTGCCGGAACTGGCTGATGCCATCAAAGCATTGCCGGGGCTCAAACCAGTCATTGACTACAAAA
>JBCBZF010000384.1:0-6175 GCA_039815525.1 Bacteroidota bacterium
CTGGATTCCTTCGGGTAAGGCGGATCACAATAGAAGAAAGCCTCTGGGTAATCAATCCGGGGGATCAATCGTCTGAAATCCTGATTCTCGATTTGAATGGACTGAAGACGATAGACCAACATTGGCAAACCCTCAATTCCATTGAACCACTTGCTCACCAGCTCGGCCACTTTGGTCCGACTATTACGACTAGAATGCAACCAGCCTTTATTCTTCCGCTGGGCACAAAGACCCAGATAGGACTGCTTTACTCGGACATAAAAGCGCCTGGCTAATTCCAATGCAGATTCTCCCTCAGAGATTGGCCAGCATTCATCATATTCCTGGCGAGAAACGGGGGTGAGGGATAAGGCCCGAATCAATTCTGCTGGTTCCTCTCTAAGGACTTTGAAGAAATTGATGACATTGCCATTGATATCATTGGCTGTTTCAATACCAGAACTGGGCTTATTGAGCGTTACCGCCATTGATCCGCAGAATACATCCACGAAATGCTCATGCTGGGGAAAGTGATCGATCAATTTTTCAGTGAAGGTGAATTTTCCACCGAAATAGTTGAATGCGATCTGTTTTGAACGGTTGCCAGACATATCAATTAAGCTTAGGTTCAAGTTTACCGATCATGAGACGACAGAGACTTTGATTGAAAATGCCTTCCTGCTCCGTTACCACCAGCAATACAAAGAGCACCACGGCTTCATGCACTTTCAGGCTGGCGTTGTAGCTGGATGCGCGTTTTTTCACGAGGAATCGCTTTTCCATCTCTTCCACGATGGAGGAAAAGAGCTGCATGATGATGGCTGAATATCTGGACTGATCTGGCGTATTGGAGAACCTTTGCCGGGCTTTCTCGATCAGGTCGGTGGATTGATCCAGAATCGCTGAAATCAGCCTGATTTCGGCATTATCGAATGTGATTTTGATGGGCTTCATGCTTGAATTCGGATTGATTATCGTCTTTGAAAGGCAGATTCCACTCCCAGATCAGGCGGTTGCCGGGATCTTCGTAGATCCTTGCTTTGAGGATCTTCTCCTCCTCTCGCCTCTTGCTGGCATGGCGGTAGAGTTTGTTCAGTTTTCGCTCTCTTTCGCTGGTATTGCGGAAGCCTTCGGTGAGGATGACCGTCCCGTTTTTGGTCAGGGCAAACTCATGGCGGTACTTCAACCAGAGTCTGAGTTGGCGGCTGGTATTAGGCATATTTTCCTCTTGGTAATCGTTTGCTTCCAGGCAGTTCATCCCGCTTTACCTTTCTGAGCTCTTCCAGCATCATCTGATCATACATGCTCTGGAAATGCTTGCGAAAGCCGGTGGTCGAGCGGATGCCCAGATTGGCCGCGTCTTTTCGCCAGAATTGGGCGTTTTTACTGCGGTTGCACATCAGCCACTTTGCCACCTTGAATATCTCCGTGATGGTCCGGTGGTCTTTGGATGCCAGTAATTGCAGCGGAATCACCCATTTTTCAATGCTGGCCATCCTGATCCGCTGATCATACTTGTGATGGGACAGCATCATCTTTTTCAGATAGACCGCGATTGCATGGAAATCTGAGCGTAATCGCAGTTTTTCATCCTCTTCTCTTTGGGCGATTTCAGCTGATTTCAAGGTAGTGGCCAGGGTCCATGATTGGGCAGTTTCCTCGTATTTGCGCAGGAATCGCTTTTCTGCACCGATGATATTGGCCTTCTCATCCGGGTCAAACCAGCGGGAAGGGGGTAAAACGAAGTTTTTGCCTGGATTCTGCTGGATCCAGCCTGCCATGTGATCGATGGTGAGAATCAAACGATCAGTGGCATAGCTGATTCGGTCTTCCGGCCAAAGCCTGAGCAGGCGAATCGCGGCCAGAATCGCTCTTTTGCTCTCCGCTTGGTAGTAAGTTCTACCCATGGCCGGGGCCAGTTTGTTCAGATAGCTTTGCACCAGCAGGACCGCAAAGGCAGTGATTTCCTGTCCGGCCATGAAAAGCGTCCGAAAGGCCGATTCTGAGGTAATTTCGATGCTTTTGACCAGATCCGCGACCGGGCCGGAACCTTCGATTTCATCTGTTTTTGGCAGTATGTTGGCAGAATTTTCTGCGATTCCGGCCGATTCTGCTTGGAATTCCGTTTTTCCCACTTCTGCTTTCGGGTGGTTGCCATCGGCCAATTCATCGGCTGACAGAGTATCCGAAATCGCCGATTCCCTTTTGATTCCACTGCTTTCTGCTTCTGATTCCGGCAGTTTTCCACCGATTTCGGATACCTTATCTCTAATTATTTTATTGATAAGGTTTCCATCAGAGGTAGATGGTCTGAAATTTTCGAACTGAGGGGAGAACGCAGCGAAATGGGCTGGAATCCGGCTATCAAGGATCGGGGCGGGAAAGTGGACAACTGAATCCCGTGTAAAGCTTGCCAGCGGCTTAAACTGCACGCCTTGGGGAAGGTTGCCCTGATTGATCAGAAAGGGCTGGAGAAGCAGCACATAGTCCGCATGGCGGCCGTTGAAGTGTTTGATGGGCTGCGCGCCGTATCCCTTGCCTTTTCCCTCAAACTGGCTGCGATAGACGGCTGGACTGTCATCATCAGTTTCGGTGCCAAGCAAAAAGCCGCAGTAGACCAATTTACCCAGGTGGCGATCCGTCCCGCTGGGGTCCGCTTTGCCGTCTCTGGCGTTGTGCCGGTTCACATGCACCTGATTGGTGATGAACTTGCTGCCACGGTTGATCTGGGTAGCAGTTTCCTTACACCAGAGTTTGAGGATGTTGATGGCTGTTTCCTGTTCGGAATCTTTGATACGCCCCGGATAGCCCCGACTGAAAGCCGGGGCACCAAGGGACGCCAACGACACCATCCCACTACGGTCTATTTTCCGTAGCGCACAGCGCCATTCCTGTTTGGTTGGGTAGAGTAGATTATGCTGGCGAAACTGTTCCATTACAGCGGGTAGCATGCCATAAAACAGCGTCTGCCATGCGTAGTATTTCTTTTTCATTTCACCTAGGGATAATGGTGGCCGGAAGCAGGGCGCTTCCGGCCGTTCCACGCTTACAGTACAACCATGAAAACTTTAGGAGAGAGATATTCTTAAACAGAGCAGGAACGTCCCTTGCCGGAACGCCCGGGACGTTCGCTGCCTCTGCTTTCGGGTCGTGAGTTGGGCAGAAACTTGCGCAAAGCCACTTCGGTAATCAGCCAGCGTTCTGTCATTTTGCTGGCACCGCGATGCAACTCTACCTTTTCTCGTGCGTATGCCATTGCATCACACAGAAGTTTGGCTTCGACTTGATAATTCTCGAAAAGAATTGACGTTTCCATTGCCTTCTAGTTGGGTTAAGCCATGCCGAGTTCTGACACCAGATTTGCGGCCTTCTCCGCCTGCAATCGATTTTGGTAGATATGGGCCAGATTTTCAGAAGGGTCCATTAGTTCATCAATGGTACAACCAATCTTCTGGCAGAACAGGCGGGCCTCGACAGCATACATATCAGCTGCCTTGTCCTCCATCACATTCTTCCAGCGCATGGAACTGGATGCAGGCAATTCGTAGACAAAGGTCTTGTAGATATCCTCGTAAACGGCTTTGGGCAGAAGACCAACTCGGTACTTCAGACAATACTCCATTCGTTTGGAACGCTTTTGTCGTCTTTGGCTTAACATGATATCGGCTAATTGACTATTATTAGAAAAGGACAATGCAATTATAACCGATCAATTATAATTATCAAAGAAATATTTATCTGATCGGTAATATTTTAACAAATATGGATAGACACTCTACTGATTACCAGGACTTTGAGAGATTGAAAATTTTTCGTCAATCCCTTGGCTTGAGTCAGGGAGAGTTTGCGGATCAGCTAAAAATTGCCCAACCTACCTATTCAAATTATGAGCGGGGAAAAGTGGCAATTGCGTTCAGTTTGTGTAAAAAATTGCTGAAGCTTTTCCGCCTCAATCTCAACTGGCTGGCCGAAGGAATTGGCACAATGAAGGTATCCGAAGCTGAATTTCTGGCGGCAATTTCAGGAGGGAAAACAAGCGTAATTGAAGCTGAATCTGGCATCCCCATCCTGAGCAGTGGAGAAGGTACAGAAGTAGATAAAATACTGGAAAACAGCGACTTGGTTCGAGGCTTACGCAAGAGAGTGGAAGAGATGGAGTGGAAGATGAAGATCCTCGAAGACCAGACCACCAACCAGAAAGAGCTTCTCTCATTCTACCGATCCGAAAACAAGAAAGACTCGGATTGATCGGTTCATTTCCCTCTGAAAAGAAAATTCTATTCTGAATCACATCAACTACAGATTTTTTGTAAAACATCTGTAGACACAAAATAGAGAAACAGGGCTGCGGGTTTCACCTCACAAAAGTCGTTGACTGTCAATGATATAAGTCTCTAAAATAGGCTGAATCCTGCCCCCGCTACAAAGTTTCTGAAAACGGCCTATACGAATAGTATAGGCCTTTTTTATGTAGCAACTGTTCTAACAACTTTCAGAAAAAGAACACATTTTCACAAAACTACCTGATTTCGTATCTTGGTAGTATGCGACCACGAAAACAACGTCCTCTCAATGACGAGGGCTTCCCCTATGATCCGGCCAGATTGGTTAAAGCGAATGCAGGATGGTACATTACATATCAAGCCTGGGATCACCTGCGCGAAAAGCTCCAGCGCAAGAAATACTATAAAATCAAAGGCGACACAGATCGGGCCAGAGAGAACCACGCCAATAGAGTGGTGTCTGAGATCAATCAGATGCTTCAGAAAGGCTATGGCTTCAATAGAAG
Organism: Bacteroidota bacterium; assembly: GCA_039815525.1. Taxonomy (GTDB): domain Bacteria; phylum Bacteroidota; class Bacteroidia; order J057; family J057; genus JBCAWW01. The sequence continues at coordinate 4,769 of JBCBZF010000384.1, forward strand.
TCTTCAAGAGCAGAAGCGGGATCTGATGACATTGGAAGCTTATCATATGGGCCTGGTTGCCAAAAAGCATAGTCTGGGAAAAACCACCGGCGACAACTACACCTCATATCTCCGGATTTATGAAGAATGGCTCCGTAAGACAGGCTTGTACCGGCTACCAGCCAACAAACTGAAGCAGGTCCACATCCTTCAATTCTTTGACTGGCTATTTGAGGAAAGGAAAGTGTCAAAGCGAACTCGGAACAATTATCTAACCTTCCTGCATTCGGTTGGTGAAGAGATGATCAAACGGGAATTGCTTAATAAGAATCCGGCCTCTGGTATCACGCCCCTTCCGACAGCATCTTCTCGTCATGTACCCTTCTTGGCTGAAGAGCAAGCCCGTCTGGAAAGGTATCTAAAGCTGAAGGATAAAGATCTATACTTGTTCACCCGCTTTCTCTACTATGGTTTTATGCGGCCGGTTGAGATTTGCCGAATGAAGGTGAATCACATCGACATGAAAAACCGTGTGATCCTCGTTAGGTCCATGAACTCGAAGAATAAAAAGCAGATGCCTGTCGAGATCGTCGATCAACTGGCCGAAGCGATTGAAGAATTGGGCTTGATAGAACAGGCTGGCCATCTTTTTGCTTTCGGGAAAGGTCTGAGACCGAGCACAGTCCAGATGCGAGCTAACAAAGTCTCTACACGCCACAGGACAGCGCTGGAAGCCACTAATTTGTATAATGGAGAATTAACCTTATATGGCTGGAAACATACAGGTAATTGTAACGCCTATCGCGCGGGTGCAGATGTACTTTGGCTTCAACAGCAGAATCGGCATCATTCGCTTAATGAGACTGAGATTTACTTGCGGTCTATGGGACTACGCTTAAATTCCGCAAACAGAAAGCTAACTTGGTAAATAAACGCTACAATCTTTTGTATTGGGACTATGGAGATCAGAAAAGAATTAATTGAATTAACAAAACAGATAGAATCTCTTGCTCAATCTGATGAAATTTTCAGATCAGTCGGGGGAGAAGAGAAAAAATACTCAAAGTATCGACCGTATCTTGATAAGATTCAATATTTGGCAATGATTGTGTCCCATAATATCGATGATACAATATCTTATGTCCCAGATTTATTAAACCCTTTACCCAATACACTTAATAATATCATTCAGAACCTCCGAAGGATTATTGACACTCCTCTATCCAAATATTTGAGCGTTGATAGTCAATTTGAAGGTTTACGAAATGGGGCAGTATCTCTCCAAGGACAAGTACTTCCGATAATTACACTTACAAAAGCGATACTTTCTATTGCAGAGCCTGACAAAGATTATATTAGGCTACACATACAAAATTTTACCGAAGAGAAAAAACAGGAAATTGCAGAAACAATAAAGGAGGAGGTTCA
>JBCBZF010001095.1:0-2396 GCA_039815525.1 Bacteroidota bacterium
CACCGTATCCTTGAGATTGTTGACAATCTGCTCAGTGGTTCGGATATCCGATTGATTTTGCTCATGCTTTGCATTGAGCTCATTGACTTGTTTGTCCAGTATCTCAACTTCTGCAGCAAGGCTTTGTGATTTTTCAGCAAAAGCATCCAGATCGCCAGAACGACGACTTTTGTCCTCTTCCGCCCGTTTCAACTCACCTTCCAGACTCTCGATCTGTACTTTTTTGATTTCCTTTTCCCTGGTCAGCGACTGCAATTCCTGTTCGGTGAGGCGATGTTGCTCATCCAGGGTATCTGTCATGCGAGATTGCTCCTCAAAACGTCCCTTGAGGATATCCAGTTCGCTTTTGAGTTTATTTTCCAGACTTTGCTGTTCAGTTAGTTCTGTGTGAATCCGCTGCCGACTCTCCCGCAATTGGGCCAGAACTGACTCATTGCGGTCCAGCTGGCGCTTTTCGGTTTCCATCTGATTCTGGATGGACACTTCCCTTTGCTGCAGGTATTTCAGGCGTTCATTTTTGATGGACTTCTCCGTTTCAACTGACTGAATGCGCTTGGTATGCTGATTGAGATCATATTGCGATTCAGACAGTGCTTTTTCGTGATCCAACAGGGCCTTTTTCAAATCAGCCAATCGGGCTTCCCGTTGCGCCATCCCACTCTGGGTTTCGGTCAGCTGGTCTGTCATCTGGCCTTCCAGTACCTGAATTTGCTTTTGTTTGTCCCGGATATCCCGCATGGACAAAAAGGCATACTGAGAACTGATGTGGCGGTACTGTTCTTTGATCTCAAAATAACGCTGGGTGCGACGCGCCTGCTTTTCGAGTGATTTGAGATTTTTCCCAATCTCAAACAATAGGTCCTCCACCCTTTCCAGATCATCGTCCGTGTCCTTCAGGCGTCGGAGAGTTTGTTTCTTCCGGACTTTGTATTTTGAAATCCCTGCGGCCTCCTCAAAAAACTTACGCCGCTCATTGTCTTTATTGGTCAAAATCTCATCCACCATTTTCAGCTCAATGATGGCATAGGAATCTGAGCTGATACCGGTATCCATGAAAAGATTGTGAATATCTTTCAGGCGACAGGTGATCCCATTGATCTGATATTCGCTTTCCCCGGAACGATACAGCTTACGGGTGATGGAGACGGTGTGATATTCGGTTGGAAGTATATTTTTGGTATTCTCAAAAGTCAGAGAGACTTCTGCGAAGTTGGATTTACGCTTTGACTTGGTTCCATTGAAGATGATGTTTTCCATCTTGTCGGAGCGCAGGTTGCGGGTTTTTTGTTCCCCCAACACCCAACGAATCGAGTCTACGATGTTGGATTTTCCGCAGCCATTGGGGCCGACCACCCCAGTAATGCCCTCATCAAATACCAATTTGGTCCTTTCAGCAAAGCTTTTGAACCCAAAGATTTCAAGACTGGTTAATTGCATAGTTGCCCCTCAGCCGTTAATTTAAGGGATATGAATCTGATCATAGGAATATTTCTGGGTGCGCTGTTGGTGATTGCCTACCTCGGTTTACGCTACCTCAGACTCCTGCTCAGGACCAAAGATAGCAATTATGGCGGAGTTCAACGCAGCCTGCGTCCAAGTGAGAAAAAAGCCACTGAGGGAGCTTTCCTTCCAGGCAGTCGGGTAGACATTGATGATCTCTTTGCAGAGATTGACAAAGAGCTTGACAATGGATTGGAGGTGGAAATTCTCGGTAAAAAGTCCGCCATGCAGCAGATGTTTGGGTCAAAAAATGACATCAAGCGTTCCTACATCATTGACGCCATACTCGAAAGACCGAAATTTTAGCTGGAATAATTGCTGAATCCTACCTAGCTTAGGACTATCTCCTGTAACAATATCTTTCAGGAACCGTAACAGCAAGAGAATCAATTTATCATATATGAAAATCGCTGGAACTGTAACCTATGTGAATCTCTCCGGAGGTTTCTGGGGCATACAAGGAGAAGATGGCCAACAGTATAATCCTGGTGGTTCGCTCCCCAAGCAGTTTCAAAAGGAAGGTCTCAAAGTATCCGCAGAAGTTTCTCCTTCGGATGCTTTTAGCATATTCATGTGGGGGACCAATGTGGACATCAAGTCCATCCAACAAAAATAGATTACCACGTTAGGGAATGTGTTTGTACGCATTCCTTTATTTTTGATAGGAGCTATATATGCAATCATCACTTTCATTTCACCTGTTCGGAATCGGCCTCGTCATCTTCGCATTTGTGATGTTTGGCCGGGGAATTGTCGCACGCAGCCGTGGTAAAAGCTTTAATGCTTTGCCTGCTCTCTTAATGATTCTCGCTGCACTTGCCTACCATTTTATAGCTGGTAGTGGTGGTCTGGTTCACCGATTCGCAGGTCTCACACTTGATTTTGGGTTGGGTATG
>JBCBZF010001106.1:0-2365 GCA_039815525.1 Bacteroidota bacterium
TAGAGGGAGTGATTGCCAAGGCGATGCTGTTGTAAAGCAGGTAACATCTTTTGTCCCTGCACAGCGGTTTCAAGGGTTGCTTCCAATCCATGAAATCCGGCTTTTTTGACATCGGATAAGATTTCTGGTGTCCAGTTTTTACCTTCTCGTTTGAGATAAGTGGTCCAGGTGTATTGTTGGGAATAAAGGCTGGGCTCTTTCTTCGTAACTGACCGAAAACCGAATCCATACAGACCAACTGCGGCCAGACCAGTGGTTTTGAGGAAATGTCTGCGATTGCTCATACAAAAAATCTAATCCCTTAAGATCAGATTTTTTGTAAAAAGCCATGTCCTGCTCTGTCTTTAGCGACAATTGGGCGCGTATTCTCCGTCCTGCGTCCGGAAGTAGCGACTCCCGTTGAGATGAAGCTTATTATCCTGATACGTCAACACATACTCACTGATTTCGCCACTGTAAAATTTCAACCGCAAAATTGGCTTCCCATCAGCAGTCGCGGCAATTTCCCAGCTTCCATTCCCTTGACTGTTCCCATGATCATAGCCAGACACGCTGTAATCTCCGGCACCACCCGCATCCACGCTCACACTGCTACTGCCATAATAATTGAAATAACCTCGGCCACAGAGATCAATTTCCTTTTTCATGCTGTAGCCACCACCACCGCCAACAGCATCATACGAAGAATAGGATTCCATAAAGGTCAGCTTGGAATTGGAGAGATATGGTTTCCATTCATTGACGATCTTGGCAATGTCCGGCTTTTTGAAGCGAATGCTGTTTTTGACGCTGAGGGCGTATTGGCGATAGTTGTTGTTAAAAGCTTCCTGGCTGGTCAAAGCCAAAATGGTGACGCCATTTCCGTAGGGATTGGTCATGCCAATGATATAGGCTTTGGCTGGACTCCACTCCAGTGTGCCGCTATATAATCCACCAATGGCATTGTTACCGTGATTTTCCAGTTGTCCGGCCAGCTGCAAATTGGTTCCATTGCCTTCATTAAGGCCCGCTCTCGCTTCTGTTCGCAAAGCCTGTAAATCATATTTTTGATCATGGGGAATCATCAGAATCATGCCCGGAATGCTGTTGTGCCCCATAAGAAAGCCCGTTTCCGTTTCCTGGCCTACCCAACCGGAAGGAATCGTGAACGAAATCCCCAGGGTCGGATAATCTACCTTGCCGGTTTGTTGGGCGAAAAGGGACTGGGAAAGGAAAAAAGCACTGAGGAGAATAAGGTTCAGAGGCAGCTTCATGAGGGTGTTTTTTTAGAACTGTTCTGACTTTGAGCGGAAAGGTTACCGCTTGAGCCAAATTGATTATCTTCGTCCAGAACCATTTTCTCAAACCAAACATGTATTCCAAACTACTCTCGCCCCTCGACCTGGGCTTTACGACCTTGAAAAATCGTGTCCTGATGGGTTCCATGCACACCATGCTGGAAGAAGCCCCCAATGGATTTGAACGTGCAGCGGCCTATTATGCGGAAAGAGCGCGCGGACAAGTCGGCCTGATTGTCACCGGCGGCATCGGTCCCAATGAAGAAGGCCGGGTCGCTCCGCATTCGGCCATGCTGACCAATCAGGAAGAAGTGGCCCAGCACCGTCTCATCACGGAAGCCGTCCATGCTGAAGACGGGAAAATCTGCATGCAGATTCTGCACAGTGGCCGCTATGGCTATCACAACAAAACCGTCGGACCATCACCTTTGCGTGCACCGATCAACCCGATCACCCCACGGGAGATGAACCATGAGGACATTCTGCGGACCATTGCCGATTATGCCACCTGTGCCGGCCTGGCGCAGGAAGCTGGCTATGATGGGGTGGAAGTGATGGGCTCAGAAGGTTATCTGATTAATCAATTTATCTGCAAGCGTACCAATCACCGCGAAGACGAATGGGGCGGTGCCTATGAAAACCGGATGAAGCTTCCGATTGCGATTGTCAAGGCGATTCGGGAGAAAGTTGGCACCAACTTCATCATCATTTATCGCCTGTCGATGCTGGATTTGGTGGAGGGTGGCAGTACCTGGGAAGAAGTGGTTCAATTGGCCAAAGAAATCGAAAAAGCGGGTGCGACCATCATCAACACCGGAATCGGATGGCATGAAGCACGGGTGCCAACCATTGGTACAGTGGTGCCCCGCGGCGGCTTTGCCTGGGTGACCAAGCGCATGATGGGTGAAGTCAATATTCCATTGATCGCCACCAACCGCATCAATATGCCGGATGTAGCAGAACAGATTTTGCAAGATGGATGGGCGGCGCAAACAGATGCTGCTTGCCGATATGGACAGCACGATGATCCAGCAAGAATGCATCGATGAACTGGCTGATGAGGCGGGTGTCGGTGTGCGGGTCAAGGA
>JBCBZF010001160.1:0-2134 GCA_039815525.1 Bacteroidota bacterium
ACGAGTGTCAGTGCTGCAAATACACCGAACGTGAAATGCTTTGGGAAAATAAAAGCATTTCACTTTTCGGTATACCCTCAAAGTCAGTGGTTTGGGAGAAAGGCAAATTCCCAAACCACTTACATTTGAGTATACATAATTGAGTATAGGCTTTTTGCTGGATGGATTCAAGCCAGGGAGGCATCCCACTGGTGCTGCGCTCTGGTCTCAGGGCTGAAAATCAGCCTGTGTCAGGCCGTTGTCAAACTGAATATTGGACCAGTTTACCTTGACCCAGGGTGCATCACTCAGACTGCCTTCCCAGTCAGAGGCCTTGTATTGGCGTTGGGTCGGAATCAATATCCCATCCACTTCTTCATATTTCACTTGCATCAGGAATGGCTTCTCCATGACGCCAAAGTCGGCCACGGTGAATAAGAACTGATCCACCAGGGCGGTTTCCTGATTCAGGTATAGCTGATAGATATCAGTTGGCCTTTCCGTTTGGGCAGGGAAACTCACTTTGACAATATCATAAGTGGCTGAATCAAGCTGTTTTTCGCCTAGATATTCATATTGCAGACCAGGGTCCAATAGCTTCTGAAACATGGCAAACCAATAAAAATTGGTGGGGCGATTGAAAGCCACTCGTTTGAGACTGGCCGAATCCTCCACAAGTGTTCCATTGTTTTTCAGCCAATATGTTTCCCCATCGTAGCCCTGCTCAATGAGACCTGCTAAAGCTGACAAGGTCCGCTCATGCTGCTGATAAGCACCGTAGGAAAGCTCCCCATCAAAGCGGTATTTTTCAGTGGAAATGTCCGTTTCGCCATCTGGCGTCTGATAGGTGTAGGTGTAGACAACATCCTTCTTGTCAAGCAACTGCTGATAGCGACCGACTTTTTGGACCAATTGATCAATCAGTTCATGGCCTTTATTCTGAAAAGTGCTGGATGGCAGCTCTGCGGTAGATTTATCGGCTGGTGTGCCTGGGGTACAGGCAGCTATGACCGCGAGTACGAAGAAAAACGGAATGATCGAAGCTTTCATCGAATGGTGTCGTTTGAGATACTTCGCCGCAGCAAAACCTTGGCGAAGAAAAGGCGTGTGCAAGCTAGCCAAAGCCACAAAATATGTGGTCAGTTAGCTGACATGATCCTTTATATCCCCAAAAGCAGGCGGAAAGGTAACAGGATGATTGGGACCGCAATCCTGTACCAAGTATGCTGCCTTTTGGTTCCACCAATGTCTAGGTTATTGCGTGCGCTTTCCCGTCCCGCTTGTGCCGCCAGTTTGATTCTTTCGGTCGCTTCCGGATCATTCAAACCCTGACACACCGCATCATATTGAGAGCGGAGGAAAGGATCTTTCAGCACCTCATAGGCTTCGTACAGTTCGATGTAACGATTCCTCGCCCGTTCGACCTCATAGGCCGGCACTTCCAGGTCATTTCTGAGGCGATGGAACGTGCGTGTAATCATGGCTTGCCGACAATCTGGTGGAAGATTGAAGACGGCATAATAATCTGGCATAGCTATTTTACTCCCATCACAGGGTTTGGGTTGCCAAAACACATGAAGATCGAGCCATTATTCTACCCGTAGCTTTCCATTGGTTCGAATATAAATGAGCACGTCTGATTCCTGATTAACCGTGAAAAAATGCTTCGCCTGATTATCTGAGGTAAAATAACTACCTGGGTCCAACAAAAGGATTTCACTGGTGAAGGGCATGGTGTAGTTTACAGTCCCGCTGATCAAGACTGCGTGAAAGACATCCCCATCGCAGGCGATATTGCCTGAAAAACCCTCCGGAAATTTGAGTAAATAGCCAGCCAGATCATTTTCTTCCCAAAGAAATGCAATTGCCGGTTTCAACTCCGCCTGGCTTGATTGAATGAGCTGCGTTTTCGACGCATCCAACCAGACCATGTTTCGGATATCAACATTGACAGGCCTTTCCCCATTGTCAAAGGCTTCCGTCGTTGGCTTCACCAAATAGGGTCCCCGATCAATCTCTACATAAGCAATGTTTTCTTCCCCTTTGGCGGCAGTGATGTGAGGCGCTCCCGCGGGTTGGGTCCAGAAAGAACCGGTGGGCATCCACCTTTCTATTGCTGTACACCTGCTCTAGTCACAACATCTCTACTTTTTCC
>JBCBZF010000192.1:0-8345 GCA_039815525.1 Bacteroidota bacterium
CAAAAAACTGGCGGAAGGTTTTGACGATCAGCGGTCCGGATAGGGGAGGGGCTTTGTATTGCGCCTGCGCAAACTGGTCGGTGTATGCAGACGGCAGGACGCCCTTGTCCATGGACAACATTTGTGCAACTTTCAGGGCACTGCCTTTTAGCTCACTCAGTGTACCATAGATGGCCTCAGCGTTTTTCTCATCCAATTCAGTCCGGTCCGCTTCCGCATTGACCAGCTTCTTGGCGTAGTATTTTGCGTAATTGCCGCCTACCCGCAGGCCAGTACGAGCAAATTTACCCGCCCGCTGAATCTTAGAGGTGGGGATTTTATTGAGTTCGTTTTGATTTTCCTGTTCTTTCATGCCACTTGAATAACGGGTCAGACGGCTGAAAGTTTGGGGAAAACCTACTGTTTCATGACAAGGAAGCGGAAAAGATCAAATCCGCTGTCGAGTGCGTTAGGTTGGATAATATCGTAGAAGAAACGCAGGCTTTTTTCGATGGCGGCATCCGTTCGCTCAAAGCCATTGCTGTCATCATTGAGCCAGTAGTTGAGAACAAAGCGCGCCTGTCCCCAAAAGGCATTTTTATAATATTTGGTGATAAAGATTCGGTCGGCAACTTCACCAGATTCTACGCCACCTTTGATGACTTTTCGGACATATGCCTGAAATGGTTCGCGGGTACTTTGTAAGTATTCAGCTTCAAGACTGAGGAATGGATAGGTCGCATTTTCGGACAAAAACTTCACAAAACTCCTTTGTGGCGTCATGACTTGTATCCAGGTAAAAAGCAGACCAGCAAGTTTTTCGGGAGTTCCGTATGTCTTGTATTCAGGGGATTTGACCAGACTGGTTACGGCTTCTTCTAAAAAGCCTTTAAAGATATTTTGTTCCAGACCAGAAAAGGACGAAAAATGTGCGTAGAAATCAGTTTCCGGTGCATCCAGGGCCTTCATGAAGGCAAAAACGCTGATGGGACGCTTTCCGTGTTCAAGAACAAAAGTTGTGTAGGCAGCAGAAATAGTTTGAGGATCCATAAATTACCTAACGGATTGTGGGCATTCTGGTTCGCAAAATATAGATTGAACGAGAATGTTAGGTTTGGCACGGGATGTGTCTGAAAGAGGGGAGATGGCTACTTATATTTACAATCACATTGTTCTTGTCCAATTTGCTACTTGTAATTCTATGCTAGCCAGGAATTTTACCTCTTTCCTTGCATTGCTTCTGCTATGCTCCCCCCTCTACGTATCTGCTCAATGCGTCAAAGGCGACTGCGACACCGGTAAAGGTGTGTTTGCCTACCCCAATGGCGACAACTACAAAGGTGAGTGGAAAAGCACCAAACGTGATGGCTATGGCATTTACAAAATGCGCAATGGTGATGTCTACGAAGGTGATTGGAAAAAAGATGAAATGCACGGGCGCGGCCTCTACCGCTATGCCAATGGTGATACCTACGAAGGCTTCTTTGAAAAGGGCCAAAAGTCAGGGGCTGGTGAATATCAGTTTGCTGATGAAAGCCATTACAAAGGTGAATTTCTTGAAGATTTGTATGACGGCCAGGGCACACTCACCTATCCAAATGGAACGGAGATCAAAGGTCTCTGGATCAAAGGGAAGGTAAAAGGATCGGCTAAATTCTTTTATCCAAACGGAGACTATTACGAAGGAGACTTCTCCAACAATCAGCGCCACGGTAAAGGCACCATGTCTTATGCCAACGGCGATATATATGAAGGAAACTGGACCAAAGGCCGTAGAACTGGCAAGGGCAAGCTGTCTTTTGCTTCAGGCGTGATTTACGACGGAGACTGGAAGGATGGCCGTATGACTGGCCAGGGACGTATCACCACCATGAGTGGATCCATTTATGAAGGCGACTTCAAAAACGGTCGCTACTTCGGCGAAGGTAAGCTTACCTACAGCAATGGTGATGTGTACGATGGAGAGTGGTTGAATGGCAAAAAACACGGTTCTGGTAAATATACGTACTCAGATGGCAGCTCCTATCAAGGAGATTGGCACATGGACCGCCGTCATGGAAATGGCACCTATGGTTATGCTGATGGCAGCGTATATGTCGGACAGTTTAACGCCGGTAAGGTGCATGGAAAAGGGACCCTGACAAAGGCCAATGGCGAAAAGCAGGAAGGCACCTTCATGTACGGTCAGTTTAAAAATTAAGACAGATCACTCATTCTTTGAGTGGCAAATCCTGGAGCGTCTGATTCGGTTTGGCATAAGACAAACGAGTCAGGCGCTCTGTGGTATGATAGCTGTCCAAACCAGATACTGTCAGGCTGCCAGTTTGCTGTAGATCCAAAAATCCGTCTTGCCCAATGGCCTGTTCTGGTAGAATCAGCTCAACAATTTCCCCAACAAACATCTGGGTCGCATTGGTCTGGATTTTGATGCGCTCCTTGATTTGGAGACCAATTTTTATGGGTGATTCAGCCACATAAGGCGCTGGATGAATATCGCCGAAGGCAGGGGTGAGTCCAACCATGTCAAACTCTGACTGTTCTTTCGGATAGCGTGCGCTGCTCTGGTGGCCCTGCCGGTAAATTTCCTCAGTAATGTGATTCAGCGTAAAGTGGCCGGTGGCGGCTACATTCTCTATGCTATGCCGCTCCACGACATGTGGGCGCATCAAGACACCCATGAGTGCGGGATTCGCACCAATATGAATCACAGAACTGACCAAGGCCAGATTGGTCCGTTTTTCCCGGTCAATGGTGCCCATCAGGCAGGCACTTTTGAATCCACTGAGACAGTTGATCAGGTTTCTGCGATAGTGAAGAGGCAATCCCAGAATGTCTTCTTTGGAGTAGGTTGATAGCATGTGAAAAGCGGAGGAAAAAAATGTCGTCGCTACAGCAACGTAATAGCATCTGGTATGTTTTTCGTATAAGAAATTTCGAATATATGCAGTGAATCTCTGTTTTCAACTGATAAAGTGGTATTTTCTCGCGAAAATCGCCCCCTATCATGATCAAATTCCTCAAGTGGACGGGCTTTGCCGTCGTTTTACTGTTATTAATTGCCTGTGGATCTACCTGGTGGTGGGTCAAAAGCGCCGCCCCTGCCTACAATGGGACACGCAATTTATCGGGCTTGAAAGCAGAGACTGAGGTTTTGTTCGATGAACACGGTATTCCCCACATCTATGCCGACAATGAACTGGATGCCTATACCGCTTTGGGGTATGTGCATGCCAGTGAGCGTTTGTTTCAGATGGAAATGATCCGGCGGGTGGTCAATGGACAGCTATCGGAAATTTTGGGGCCAGACCTCTTACAAACTGACATTCACTTCCGTACCCTGGGCATGCATCAGGAGTCCCAAAAGCTGACAGCACAGTTTTTATCTGATCCCAGTCAGCCATATCAGCAGGCAGCAGAGGCATACTTGAAGGGGCTCAATCAATACATCGAAAAGGGCACCACGCCTATAGAATTCAGCATTCTGGGCATTCAGAAGCGGCCCTTCACCAAAGAAAATCTCTTCGACATCACTGGCTATATGGCCTATGGCTTCGCCGCTGGTTTCAAAGTGGATCCGGTTTTGGACCACATTCTCCAGCAACTGGGACCAGAATACCTGGAAGATTTTACCCTTGATTATCTACCAGGCGAGCAACGGATTCACAGCTGGCCGAAAGATTCCATATCCATGGCGGCCCACTTCCATCAAATCAGCAAAAACATCCCATTGCCTTTACTGAGAGGGAGCAACAGTTGGATTGTGGGACCAGATAAATCTGCCAGCGGGCAAGTCATTTTTGCCAATGACCCCCACATTGGCTACAGTCAGCCATCGGTCTGGTATGAAGCCCATTTGGTAACCCCCGGCTTCAATTTTTATGGTTATCATCTGGCGGGATTTCCTTTTGGGGTAATTGGACATACTGATCGTTTTGCGATTGGGATGACCATGCTCGAAAATGATGATACCAATTTTTACCGGGAAAAAACTGATGCCGACCATCCCGATCAGATTTGGAAGAAAGACCATTGGGAGAAAATGGCAGTCAGGGAAGAAAGTATTTCCATCAAAGGACAAGCTGATACCACCATCCGCATTCGCACCACTTCCCACGGTCCCATCATCAATGACGGCTTCACCAGTGTGTCTGAAGCAGCACCGATCTCCCTTTGGTGGCTCTATCTGCAGCAACCCAGCAATGTGCTTAAAGCGGCCTATGATTTGAGTCATGCAAAAAATATGGACGAAGCGGCGGCCGGGGCAGCCCAGATCGCGGCACCCGGTCTCAATATCATGTATGGCGACATTGAGGGCAACATTGCCTGGTGGGGCGCTGCCAAACTGCCCATGTTTGGGCGAAAAGTGCAAACCAAGGTCTTTCTGGACGGTGCCAGCGGAGAAGATGAAGTCATTGGCTATCATCCTTTTTCCGAAAATCCACAAGCGATCAACCCGCCCTGGGGCTATGTATATTCTGCCAACAATCAACCTGACAGTCTCTCGGACGGATATCACTCAGGCTATTATGCACCAGAGGACCGTGCTAAGCGCATTGTTCAGCTGCTGGAAAGTCAGGAGAAATGGTCGGCAGATGAGATCCGCCAAATGACTCTGGACGATGTCAGCCCGGTTGCCGTAGAGGTGGTCAAAAAGATTACAGCGGGCATGCTTACGCCACCGGAAGGTGTTGAATGGGATATGCTGCTGCGTTGGGATGGCAACCATCAGGTAGAAAGCATTGCTCCGACGATCTACTATCAACTGCTGTATGACATTGTGGTTGGTGCTATGGGAGATGAATTGGCAGCGGAAGATCTTAATGCACTGATGCCTGCCTTTGAGCTCAAAAGCAGCATCGAACACCTAATGAGCAATGAACAGTCCATTTGGTGGGACAACATCAAAACTGAGGATCGAACTGAAAGCCGGTCGGACATTCTGTTGGCGGCCTGGGAAAAGACGATCGCGACACTGCGCCGGGTTTATGGTTTGGACGAGGAAACCTGGACCTGGGGGCAAGCCCACACCCTGACCCATGGTCATGTACTGGGACGCGTCGCGCCTTTTGATAAAATCTTCAATGTCGGACCCTTCCCCGTCGCTGGCGGCAGTGAAGTGATCAACAATGTAGGCTTTCCCTATGGAGGGGAAGGCAGCTATGCATCTAATTTTGGGCCTTCCCGTCGGGCGGTGATTGACTTTGCAGACCTGGCGCATTCTACCAGCATCCTGCCCACCGGGCAGTCGGGTGTGGTAAGCAGCCCTTACTATGCTGATCAGGCAGAGCTCTACCATGCCGGGAAATTTCGTTACCAAAGGATGGACCGCACTGAGATCGAAGCCAATTTGGGCGGGCGAATGGTGCTAAAACCAGAGAACCCATAAAGCCGCACATTCTCTTTCCTTCTCTTTATCTTTGCAGCCTATTTGATGAAAAAATGAAATACCGCTGTTTAACGGATGAAGAATTGCAGGAGCTGGAAACTGAATTGGTGCAGTTTCTGATTGCCAATGGGGTGGACGGACCAGACTGGAAAAGACTCAACGAAGTGCACCCGGATCGTGCATTGCGTTTGGTGGAAATATTCAGTGAGCAGGTATTTGATAAAATTATCTCTGATGCCAAATTCATGCTCCATATCGGCCCTCAATCACTTTTTGCCTTCCACTGTGAAGCAGATCTGATTCATTTAATGGGCTTGAAAGTTGTAGGTAAAACAGTCAACCTACAGGATGAGCCCTATCTTTCCCAGCCGGCGAAAATTTTTGAGCAGATTCCGGCCGCGAACCTTCAACTGTTTCATCAAAGCAAGGCTTATCAGCCAGATCGATCCTTGGAGCTGTTTCGAATGCTTGAAAACAACATCCACATCACCGATGGGCAAACCTATCGCCTTTTAGAGGAACTCTACGAAAAATCCGCCGGATGAAACCAATCGATGATGCGCTGCAGGCCATTCTCAAGCGAGCCAATGAGCAACGACAGCAAACCAATCAATATCTCAGTCGACTGAAAAAGAAAAAGCCCAAACAACTTGATCAAAGTATCTCTGAAATACATGATGAAGTGTTTGAGGAAATTGATTGTCTTGATTGTGCCAACTGCTGCAAAACCACCAGTCCGGTTTTCACGGATCGGGACATCGACCGGATTGCCCGGCACCTTCGCATGCGTCCGGCTGAGTTTGTGGAGCAATATCTCCACCTGGACGAAGAAAACGACTACGTTCTCAATGAGGCGCCTTGTCCTTTTTTATTGGCTGATAATTGCTGCATGATTTACGATGTGCGTCCCAAAGCCTGTCGTGAGTACCCACATACCAATCGCAAGCGTTTTCATCAGGTGATTGGCCTGACCAAAAAGAATGCAGAAATCTGTCCGGCCACTTTTGAGATCGTGAAACGATTGATGAAGGAAATGCCGGTTTGAAAATCAGGAGAAAGGGAGAAGGAAGGTGTCAGGTGAGAGAAAAAATCTATATCAAAGCTTGTAATAATGCTCTCTCCTCTCTCCTGACACCTCGCGCCTCTGTTACGGCTCTTCATTTTTCCAGAACTGCACCTTGTCAAAAATGGTCGGTGCATATTCACGAATGATTGCAGACATGGCTTTGTCTTTGTTTTGGCGGGCAATCTTCAGCGGGGTCCGATTCAAGACATCTTTTGCATCCGGAATGGCTTCGTTTTGCAGCAGTAGGCGGGCCATTTGCTGATTGCGTTCCAAAACCGCGATATGCAAAGGCGTCCGACCATTGCTATCAGAAGCATTGACATCTACGCCAGAGCGAATGAGGGTCTCAGCGATATCATCTTTGTCGCGGGCGATGGCGAGATGTAGCGGCGTTTGACCCCGACGATTGGAGGCATTGTAACGCTGATCCATCTCCAGCAAAGCATCGACGATCTGGTCCTGATCTTCGCGGATGGCGATGTGCATGGGCGTATCGCCAGCCCGGTCGCGTGGCTCCAATTCAGGTTTTCCTTTCAAAATCAGATTCACCAAATCCACATTGCCTTTTTCTACGGCCATGTGCAGGGCCGATTGTCCATCGTCATTTTGGACGTTCATATCGGTTTGCGGCTGGCTGACCAGTACACGCAGGACCGGCAGGGCTTCCTTCCGGACCGCCCGCAACAAATAGTATTCGCCATCCATCGGTTTGTTGATGCCAGAAAGTGTGGTGGCTTCCAGCATGGTCGCGGCCAAATCCCATTTATCGTCGTCCAGGGCGTAGGTCAGATAAGACACACCACTCCGGTGTTCACGATAGGGGAGGTCTTCATCATATTCCAGGCAAGCCTCAATCAGGTCCTCGTTTTCGCGCTCAATGGCAGCAGAAAAGAGCTGTCCAGCCAGTGCACGCGCATCATCTTTGTCCAATTGCTCAAAGGCTTTTTCCAGATCACTGCCAGCTTCTACCAGGCGGAGAATTTGCGACTCATTGCCAGCTTTGGCTGCGAGGGAAAGTGGCGTCTCTCCTTCTTTATTGGCGGCATTGACATCTGCTTTGTTGTCGAGGAGCAGGTCAAACAGACGATTGTCTTCATCTGCGATTGCTTTCATCAGGAGTGTGTTCCCTTCAGCATCCACAGGCTTGGCAGTGGCTTTGCTTTTGAGGATCATTTCCATCAACTCATACTCATTCTTTTGGGCTGCAATCTGTAAAGCGGCAGACGCATCAGTACGTTTTCCCGCATTGTCCAGGAGGAGGCGCATGACTTTTTTGTCGCTGTTTTTCGCAGCCAGAGAAAGCGGCGTATCACCTTTTTCATTGCTCACATCTACCTTTGCACCCTGGTCAACCATCAGCTGAATGGTCTTCATTTTTTTACCGGCCACGGCAGGGAAAATTAGTGCCTGGGCCATTTTGCGGCTGCTTTTTCGGGCAGTCGGCGAATCGCCAGCCGCTGACATCAGACGGCCCAGCATACGGGCATTATCTCGTTCGAGTGCGTATTCGGTCAGAGTCTGATCATTGATCTTGCTTTCGCCATTGACGAAACCTGCTTTGATGCCTTCTGTCAGTAAGTCTAGGTCATTTTTCTTCACAATTGAGACCAACTCCTTGTCGAAATCTGCTTTCAACGACTTTTCAATTTTCTCTACTTCGTCTGCATCAGCACTCGCCGCTCTTGCTTTGTTCAGTGCGACCAAACTTCCTTTGACATCCTCGCTGAGTTCGGCTTTCAACAACCAGGCCTTACCGTTATCTGGATCAATGCTGAGGGCGCTGTCCAGAATGGCCAGGCCACGTACCCGGAAAGCAGCTACATCCAGTTCTTCTGCCTGTGCAAATTTACGCTTCGCCGCATCCACAAGGTCCAATTCGCCTCTGGTGGTACGAGTATCGCGCTCCGGTTTGTC
>JBCBZF010000673.1:0-4132 GCA_039815525.1 Bacteroidota bacterium
CACAATCCATCGCCTCACCCCGCTTTTCCGCCATGCCAACGCGCTTTTTATGCTGTGTAAACAAACTCTTTAAGGTGCTTAAGTAAAACTGAAGTTATTTAGTATTCAATCGATGGTGATTCAGGGGAGAGAGAAGAAGTTGTCAACCAATGGGCGATGGATTCTTCTGGCTCTCAACTCGCCCCTCGCTCCTCTCACCCCGCCCCTCAAACCGCAACTTCGTCAAGTGCAAGGATATGATCTTTAATCTTTTCGACCTGCTTGGCCCATGAAAATTGTTCGGCAGCAAAGATGCGGGATTCCTTTTTCATGGCTTCCCATTTATCCTGATCACTCAACAAAAGGCTGATGTCTTCCACCATTTGGCGCATGCTTTGGGTCGAAAAGAGCTGTACACCATTTTCAACTGGCATTCCTTCTGCTCCAATTGGCGTCGTGGAGGTTGGCATCCCACGCAGCATGGCATTGATCACTTTTATTTTGATCCCACTGCCAAATCTGAGTGGTGAGACAAAGACGCGGCATTTGGTATAATAGTCTTCCAGATCATCCACAAAACCAGTCAGAATGATGTCGCGATTCTGAGCGGCCAGTTCCTGAATGGTGGTATCCGGATTGCCCCCGACAATGTAGAACTTCAGATTGGGATGTTTTGCCTTTAAAGAATTCCAGCCTTCCTGAATGAACCAGATCAGTCCGTCCCGATTGGCTTCCCAGGTAAGAGAACCGATATAAAGAATGGCTTCTTCGGTTTCATCCCAGACGATGTCCGGCAAGTCCAGCATTTCATCATCTCCACACGGCATGACTTCTTCGAAGCGTCCCTGTTCCGCGATACCTTCCAGGATCTCACGATCATTGGGGAAAGCGAGAACCAGATCAGCTTTGCGACAGAAGTCGCGCTCTTTGTTGCGAATCCGGATGGATTCCAGGCCGGTTACCAGCTTTTTGGCTGGATTGTTACTGACTTCGCTATAACGCTGCCACATCACAAACTCCGCATTGTGTTCGTGTAGAATCACCTTTGGCTTAACCGAATCGGGGATGTATTGAAACATCTCGTAGTGATCCACAATCACGTAATCGAAGTCATTGATGGTGCCGTGAATGCGGTCTTCCAACTCAGTAGCGTAATTTCTGAGGAAATTGATCGGTACCCCTTTGGCGTAGCTTTTCAGCAGATTGACCGGAGAACGGCCAACGTTGAGTTCATGGCTGAAATACTCTGCCAACTCCACTTTTTCCAGCATCTCCTGTTCAAACTTTGGATCTTCGCCTTTCAGGACGTTGATGAGGGAAACCTCAAAATGTCGGGTCAGCTGCTTGAGCAGATTCCATGAGACGATGACTCCGCCTTTGACGGGAGGATAGGGCAATTGCGAGGTGATAAACAGCAGACGTTTCTTCATGATTTGGCGGAACCGGTCAATTTGGTTTTCAGGGAGGTAACAGCAATGTCAATGTATGGCTTCATCCACAACAGTGGCCAGAGTATGCCTCCGTGACGTTTGACGTAGAAGTACCAGTCTTTTTTGATATATCCTTTGATGGAGTGAAAATCTTTGATGCGCTCTTTGAATGAGAGCGAAGTATCAGTCCAGGCTTCGGCCAGGGGATTGGCTTCGCAGGTACCGATATAGCCGGGTGCAATCCAAACTTTGCCACCCTTGTAGCGGGTACGCAGACCATAGTCCGTATCTCCCCAGCGGTGGGTATAAAAACCTTCGATGTTGCCGACCCGATTAACCACTTCTTTGGGAATGAGCACACAATTGCCACACATGGTGGTGCATTGCTTCAACTCAGCTCCTGGCTGCACATGCAGCAATTTTAGGGTCCATTTACTGGCTTTCTGAAAACCACCATAGGAAAACTCTCCGGTCTCTGGATCAATGGTGCCGCCAATCACGATGCTGGCATCTTCTCCACGATCAACCAGTTTCTGGTGGCAATCCAGCAGTGTATCCAGTGCTTCAGAATAAAGGAAGGTGTCATCATTAAGCCACAGATAGAAATCATATTTCCCTTCAATCGCTTTGCCAAAGGCGACGCTCATGCCGCCATTCCAAAACAGGTTGCCGTCTCCCTTCAGGAGGTTGACCGCCGGAAATTGTTCCCGAATCGCTTCGCTGGTTCCATCCCTGCTGCCGTCATCCATCAAAAAAACATCGATATGGATTCGTTGATTCAAAGCCGTCTGGCGGCTGAGATTTTCGAGGCATTGCAGTGTTTTTTCACGACGGTTGAACACCGTCATGACCACGGCGAGCCGTGGTAGGGTAGTGGCGGATTGAGCCGGAGTATGTGGTTCAGTCTTAGTAATCACGTTGGGTAATTTCGAAGCGTTTTTTGGTACTTACAAGCACTGCGATCTGAGCGGTATGATCTTACTGATAAACGGTCAGATTGATCAGGCGTGTCATCCGATTGCGGAAATTTTTGGGATAGTCTTTGAGGCCCCTTTGCAGTTTGATTTGCTCTTTCATCCGCATGGTATTGCCGGCAAAGAGGTCCCCCACCTGTAGAAAATCATCATTGTTGACCTTTTCGATCACGGCCGAAAGATCGACATCAATCCCTTCCTGGATTTGGTGGAGAATTGTTTCAGGCTGACTCACCAGATCCTCATAGCGAATTTCGACCACCGGGTAATTTTTGCGAAGCTTGCTCAATACCCGACGACACAGATGATTGACGGTCAGATAATATGTATTGGCTTCCCACCAGTTTTTGGTCGGAATGAACATGTCTTTCTTTGCAAAAGACTTGACCACCCGGACGGGATCGCGTTTGATATAGACATACTTAAGGTCATAGTCCACGGTATCAGTCAGCGCCAGGGCCCGGCCGGGATATTTAGACGAATCAACAATGATAGATTCATCAATTGAGTCGAATAAAAGTGAATAAAAATCACGAAGGAAGGCTTGATATTTGCCATAGCGATCCTCATCAAACTGTCCCATCAGGCGTTTGAGTAAGCCTGAATGATATTCAAATGCGTGATGCAATTGTTTCTGTTGAGTCAAGTCATATTTTCCCCCGAACTGTTCTGCAAAAGCTTTCCAGAAGCTAGCGCGCTCAGACTCCTGATCCAGACCCGTCTGTATGCCGCCGGTGATCGGATAGCGGTTGAGCTCGCCACAACTGAATATGCCATCAGCATTGCCCAGCATCACATCCATCAGAGTGGTCCCACTCCTTCCTGCGCCGATGATATAGATAATGGTTTTACGCATGTTGGTATGCCAGATTAAAGCCGGTTGTCGTTTTTGAGTTTTTGAGAAACCACACTGGAAAAAAGGGTGGCACCCTGGTGATTGAGGTGAGACTGATCGCCAAAGAGTTCATTTTTCAGGACGAAGCGTTCGTCGAGGGAAAGATTCCACAATGGTACCTCATATTGTCGGGCGAGAGATTCGATTTGCTGTGAATGGATATAATCACCGGCCAGAATGGGTGAGATCACAAAGGTCAACTGTACATTCTTGGCAGTGATATTTTTGACCATGTCTTCCAACAACTCCATCTGCTCTTCCGTAACCTTGAACCCTGGCCCATCTAGTTTTCGGTCTGTTTCACTAAAGGTCTTTTTACAAGTGCCTTCCATTGGCAAATAGCCATCAAAATCTTTCTGCGGCAGAAAGCTGTATTTCAGGATATGGATCAAAGTCGAATTGTAGGTATAGAAGCTGGAAAATAGCTTGAATTTTTCCAGGGGGCCTCTTTTCTCTACATAAGGCTGGACCGCTTCCTGAGATCGATAATAGGGTTTCAGAGCGGCCAGTTTGTCCAGCATTGCTGCCTCAGTAAACAGATCGGGATCAATGTTCATCACGATTTGTTTTGGCTGGTGGCGTTCCAGAATCTGATCAACTACCGCCGCACAGTAGAAAAGATTTTGCCCCCTTGCGCCGACATTGTAGCAGCTTTTATTCAGACTGTCGCTGAAAATGCTGGGAATATAATGTCGGACGGTATGTGAAGTCCCAACCAGGAGAATGTCTGCTTCGGTTTGGGCAAGACTATAAGTCGTCCGGTGAAACTTACCTGATTTCTGATTGAAGTAGAGTTGGTTCAGGATAAAACCCGATGCCACATCCAGGATCATGAAGAAGAGGACAAAGCGCAA
>JBCBZF010000563.1:0-4826 GCA_039815525.1 Bacteroidota bacterium
CGATCACTAAATCACAGCCTTCGACAGCTTGGGGATCATCAGTAGGATATATCCGGCTCAGTAACGCTTCTTTCTTTTCAGGTGTAGAGCGATTCCGGGAAATGGCTTTGTCCAGCAGCTTTCGGGAGTAATCCTTGCCTTTTTCTGCGCCTTCCACACTCACATCTTTGAGCACGACGTCCATCCCTACTTTTGCAGAAATATACGCAATACCCGCCCCCATCATGCCCGCACCGAGAATGCCAAGTTTTTTGACTTCATATCTGGGTTCATCCTTCGGACGGGCTTTCCCTTTTTTCGCTGCCTGAATGCCCATGAAACCAGTGCGGATCATGTTCTTTGCTTCCGGACTCTGGCATACTTTGGTAAAGTATCGGGCTTCTACCTCCAGCGCCCGATCAATTGGGAGCTGAAAACCGTCATGAACGGTGCTAAGAATGTACTTGGCACCAGGATAATTGCCATGGGTGATTTTGGAGACGTTTCCGACTGCACCGGCCAGCATTTGGGCACCATTGGGGGTCCAGATTTTACCACCGGGAACGCGATGCTTTTTGTTGTCCCAGGGTTGAACCGGATTTGGATTGGCCAGAATCCATGCTTTGGCCTTTTCCATCAATTCTTCCTGCGTCTCTGCCGTGTCATCGACCAGCCCATCTTTGATGGCTTTGGGCGGACGGGCTTCCGTTCCCTGCAACAGATAGGTCAATCCCGTTTGGATGCCCATCAGATAAGGTGCCTTAGACGTTCCACCACCACCTGGTAGCAGGCCAACTTTCACTTCCGGAAAGCCTAATTTGATTTTGATATTGTTCAGAACGATGCGATGATGGCATGAAAGACAAAGTTCCATGCCGCCGCCCAAAGCGGTTCCATTGATGGCGGCCACGAAGGGCTTGCCACTTTTCTCGATTTCCCGTAGGCCACGATGCATCTGCATGATGCCATCGAAAAATTCTTTTGGATCATCAATCGGTTTGGCCAAAAAACGGAGGTCCCCACCGGCCATGAAGATGCTGCGACTGGAGGTTACAATCACCCCTTTTACATTCTCATCAGCAATGGCTTGCTTGGCCACTTCATCATAAGCAGCCAGGAAAGGCATGCTAAAAAGGTTGGCTGGTTCATTGACCTGATTGATGCTGATGGTGGCAATGCCGTCCCCATCAACGTTATATGTCAGTTGTTCGTTTTGAATCATGATTTCTGTGGTTGAAGCTTAAACACGTTCGATGATGGAAGCGATGCCCATGCCACCGCCAATACAAAGAGTAATCAGACCGGTATTCAGGTCGCGACGCTCAAGTTCATCCATTAGGGTGCCGGTGAGCATGCAGCCGGTTGCGCCCAAAGGGTGTCCGAGCGCGATGGCGCCGCCATTGACATTGATTTTGTCATGTGGGACACCCAGATCCTGCATAAAACGCATCGGAACGGAGGCAAACGCTTCATTGACTTCGAAGAGATCGATGTCTTCCTTCTCCATACCTGCTTGCTTCAATGCTTTGCGGGAAGCGGGAGCGGGACCAACCAGCATGATGGTCGGATCAGTGCCATGAATGGCAGCCGCGCGAATTCTGAAGCGTGGCTTCAGCCCCAAAGCTTCCCCGACTTCTTTGTTGCCAATCAAGGCGATGGCTGCACCATCAACAATCGCAGAAGAGTTGCCAGCATGATGTACGTGGTCAATTTCTTCTACATCCGGATAGCGGTCAATGGCGATGGCATCAAAACCTGCCATGGAGCCCATCATCGCAAAAGATGGATTCAGACCTGCCAGTCCTTCCTTGGTAGTGGAAGGACGAATATTCTCATCTGTGGACAAGACGTCGATGCCATTGATGTCTTTGACCGGGATACGGGATGTAAAACGGCCTTCTGCTTCCGCTTTGGCAGCGCGCATTTGTGATTCATGCGCAAAGGCATCCACTTCTTCGCGTGAATAGCCATAACGAGTCGCAATCAGATCCGCTGAAATCCCTTGTGGGACAATGTGTCCGGGGATCGCGACAGAAGGATCGATGAACATCCCACCGCCATCTGAACCCATTTTGACGCGGGACATACTTTCCACACCGCCTGCTACGATCATTTGGCGAAAACCAGACTTCACATAAGCTGCCGCCTGATTGATGGATTCGAGGCCCGAACCGCAAAAACGATTCAGACTGACACCGCAGAGATGATCACCGTAGCCGGATTGCTGAGCGGCGGTTTTGGCGATGTTGGCGGCCTGGTCCATAACCTGACCGACGCAGCCAAGTATTACATCTTCGACCTGAGTCGTGTCCAGATCGTGTTTGTCTTTGAGGGCCACCATGGCCTGGGTGGCGAGTTCTGTGGGGGTGATGCCCATAAGGGCGCCTTTCTTGTTGCCTTTACCGCGTACCGTGCGGATGGCGTCATAAATATAGGCTTCCATTGATGATGAAGTAGTTGGTTTTTTAATCGAAAGAAAGCTGAGAATCAGACAATTTGTTAAATTGTACTGTGATTCAATAAAGTTGAATGATAAAGATAAAATTTTTTACTCAACAAGAAAAGGATGATGTAAGAAATTGATGTTGAGAAGAATAAAGCGTAGTTTTAGTCTTGCTAAATTTAGACTGGGGTAAATTTTTGAGCCAATATGGAGCGAGAAACACAGTTGAAAAGGAAAAGAGGGCGACCTGCTTCCCGACAGGAACTCAACATTGATGAAGTGTTGGAAGTGGCGATTGATGTGTTTGCTGAAAAGGGCTTTGCTGGTGCGCAACTGAAGGAAATTGCCGAGCGAGCCGGTATCTCCAAGTCTTTGATGAACTATCATTTCCAGAACAAAGAAGAGCTGTGGAAGAAAGCGGTCAAGAAGCTGGAAGAAAAGCTCACGAATCGCCTGCGAGAGGCCAAAGGATATTTCAAGGATTTGAGTGGTGTGGCATTGATGAAAGCCTACAATCGACAGTTTATCTACTTTTCTGCTGATCAACCTGCGTTTTACAAAATTCTCTTTCACGAAATGTGCGCCCGTTCCGAGCGATCAGAGTGGTTGATCCAAACCATCCTCCAACCGATTTATTCTTTTTCCGAAGTCCTGCTCGAAGCCGCCAAAGAAGACAATGCCCAAATTGGTAAAATCCCAGTCGCCAATCTGGCGGGCATCCTGATGGGCGCTGCCAATGCCTTTTTTATTCATGCTTTTCAAATGCAGGAAATGTATGGCGTCAACCCTTTTGCCCCAGATCAGATTGAACGGCATGCAGACATTGTGAATGAACTGGTCTTTGGCCATCTGGACAATCTTTAACTGCCTCATTTTCAGAAATAAAGCATCTTTTTTCTTTCTCTCTTTTTCGCTTTTTCCTACCTTTTGGGATGCGGTTTTCCCTGCGAAAAAATCTGTTTCTCTTACTGCTCTTGTTCAGTAGTGGCTTCCTGTCGGCACAACAAAGTCGGGTTGATAGCCTGCTCAGAACAGTCGTTTCCATTCCTGATGATTCGCTTCGGATACAGCGCCTGATCGAAACCTGGAATCAGGTAAAAAACAGTGAGCCCGCCTATGCAAAGACGATCCTTAAGCGGACTGGAGAAGTGGCAGATTCAGTGGACTTAGCCTGGGGGAAAGCCATGGTGCAGTTCAATCAGGGCTTCCATCTCACGCTGGAAGGTAAAATGGACGCAGCCCGTGAATCCTATCTCCGATCCATGGTGTATCCGCTGGCGGTTCAGGATAGTCAAATGCTGCTCAACATTTATGTGAATCTGGTCAACCTGGACTACAATCTGGGCAAATATGATTCGGTCATCATGCAGGCTGATTCTTTTATGCGATTTTGTCCGCCCGATCAAAAAGGCCAAAAAACCTGCGCCTTCCTGGAGAACTTAAAAGGGCTGTCAAACTGGTTGCTGGGGAATAACTTACTGGCGGCTGAATCCTTTACCCAAAATGTGGAATTCTATGAAAGAATTGGTGATTCCAGCCGTCTGGCGGATAGCTGGGGGTTTCTGGGTTTGACCCAAATGGACTTAAAACAACTGCCCAAAGGGCGTCGCAGCATTCATCATGCGGTCCATTTATATCAGAAGCTTGAGGATCAGTTTTACCTTGGGCAAGCTTTGAACAATCTGGGCATGATCTTTCTCCAGGAAAATCTGTTGGATTCGGCGGAATACTATTTGCGAAAGAGCATTGTCATCAACCGGGAAAAGGAGTTTGCCAGCCTTCAACTGAATCTCTTCAATTTGGGAAAGTTGGCCATGAAGAGAGGCCAGCGGCAAAAGGCCAATCAATTATTTCTCGATGCGATCATACGATTTGAGGAAGCCCAGGATCCCAGAAACCTCATCGATACCCGCACGGTTTATGCGAATAACCTTCGTGAACTGGGCAGATTTCAGGAGGCTGAAAAGCAATTGACTATTGTCGGGGACATTCTCGATCAATTTCCCAATCGTAATGGACGCATCAATTGGTGGGAAGGGAAGGCAAAGCTGTATCAGGAAAGCGCACGTTGGCAACAAGCAGCGACGATGTGGGAAAGGGTACTTGCTGCGAAGGACAGTCTATACGAAGAATCATCTCTGCGGAAGCAAAATGAATACATGGTCGCTTTTGAAACCCGGAAAAAAGAGAGGGAACTCTTGCTTGAAAAACAAAAAAGCGCACAATTGGAGCAGGAAGCCAGAATCAACGTTTTGGAAAATCGTCTGCTTTGGCTACTGCTATTTGGTGTTTCCCTGATTGCTGGTCTGGGGTTTGTCATTTTCCGCCAGATCAATCAACGAAAGCAGAAGGAAGCAGCGGAAAAGCAAAGAAATCTGGAACGGGATCTGGAGTTCAAAGAGCG
>JBCBZF010001057.1:0-2519 GCA_039815525.1 Bacteroidota bacterium
GAACGTGATTTTGCCAGTTTGTCCCGGTACTCATTCTCAACCGTTGATAGTTCGATTTGTGCATTGATGAGCTTGTTCCGGCTGGACAAAAGTTTGTTTTCACCGGAAATACGCTTGGCTTGCGCTGCCTGCATTTTGTTGTTGCGCGCTTCATATTTCACCAAAGAAATGATGCCACGCTGGTACATCGTATCGGCACGCTTAAACTGGGCCTCAGCAATTCTCATCGCCACTTTGGCCGCTTCAAAATCAATGCTGTCGGATGCAACCTGTAGTCTTGCCTGCTGGTATTTGTTTTTCGCTTGCTTCAACTTGAGCTGCTGTATGGTTTGCAGGGCCCGAATCTGATCGTCTGTCGCAGCTGCTTTGGCTTGATAGGACTGGGCGGAAAGCTTTTTAGCTTCAATCTGCTGTTTGGTCCGTCTCAAAAAGGCGGGGTCCATATATTTTTCCTTGACTTCCGTCAGAAACAAAATGGTGTCTCCAGTTTGAACGTAGTCGCCTTCCTGCACGTACCAGCGTTCTATTCGACCGGCAATGACTGATTGAATGGACTGTGGACGCTGATCAGGTCGAAGTGATGTCAATTCTCCGGGAGAGCGCACATTCTGCGTCCAGGGGAGAAAGGTAGACAGTACGAAGACTGTCAGCATGATCCAGAGAATCCGGATCAGCGAACGATGGCTGCCATCTACGCTTACTTTACCAAAAGAATCAAAGCGGTACTGAGGAATCCGATTATTGATCGAATTGGGAGATATATTCAGCATAGCAATATCAAATTAAAGACTGGCCGTTTGAGGAATGAGACGGTGAAATGAGATTTCCCTGATCAAGGAAAACCGTTCGATCGCACATTTGCTGGATGTAGTCGTCGTTGGAGGCAACGATCAGTGTCCAGGGACGGGCTGGATCAGCGAGAAATTTCATGATCTCTTCCCGATCTTCTTCGGCCAGCGCCCATGGTTTGTCTTCGATAAGTAGCAAACGCGGGCGGTTGACAATGCTCCTGGCAATCAGGATTTTGCGGATCACCCGGGAAGAAAGTGTCTTTCCCGTGGGTTGCAGGATGCTGTTGTAACCGTTGGGCAGAGCATGTACAAAGTCGATAAGGTTGACCTTTTTGACGGCCCATTGGACATGCTGCATGCTGATTCCGGGGCGACCAAGACTGATGTTTTCATACAGACTGCCCTGGAACACATCTTCCTGGCTCAAACTGTCTCCTATGTAGCTGTGCAAACTCTCAATGTCGAGATTGCTGAGTGGAATATCGTTATAACTGACGCTCCCTTTGTAGCCGGTGTAAAGACCTGCAATCAATTGAAGCAGAGTGGATTTACCTGAACCACTTTCTCCTGAGACACATAATTTCTCGCCGGAGGTAATTTCAAGCTGGATATCTTTCAGAACGTAATCGCCGGGAACATCATCAAAGCTGAAACAGACGTTAGATATAGAAATATCCATCCCTTTACCATGATCAATGTTGGCAAAGGGCTCACCCTCATCGGACTCAAGTGGCAAATCTGTGAGTACCCCCAGCTTGTCCAGAGCGGTCAGGACATCATAAATGGTTTCGGTTGACATCACCAATTTTTCCACCGAGCCAATCACCAACAAAATGATGATTTCGGCTGCCACAAACTGTCCGATATTCATTTGCTGCTCAAAAACCAACAAACTGCCAATGATCAACAAGCTGGCTGCGATCAGAACCTTAAAGGTGATCATGATCCAGTACTGCTGAACCAGAACCCGGAAATGCGTTTGCCGAGCCCCCAGATAGTTAGAAACCAAATTATCTGTTTTGCTCAGGGGCAATTCTGTTTTGCCGGCCAACTTGAAGGTTCCCAATACCCGGGCAAGCTCCTGTAGCCAATGCGCCACTTCATATTTATACTTTGATTCCTGAATGCTACTTCGTAATCCCTTTGGGCCAGTCAATCTCAGCAATCCGAATATCAGAACCCCAAGTAGCAGACCGAAAATGATGAAGAAAGGGTGATAAAGAGACAAAAGGATTAATCCAAAAAGTGTCTGTAACAAAGCCGATGAGAGATCAATGAGAATTTTGGATAAGCCCTTTTGAATATTGAGGGTATCAAAGAATCTGTTCAGCAGCTCTGGATTGTGATATTTCCGAAGGCTTTCGAGACGCATGCGTGGAATCCGATAAGCCAACTCGAAGGAGGACTTCGTGAAAACCCGCTGCTGAATCCGCTCTGTGAGTGACAAGGCCGCAACCTGGAAGAATCCCGAAACCGCAATTCCCACCAGAACAAATCCTACCAAAACGATCCAGGATGTGGTTACCTGCCCGCCTTGTATGGTATTAATGATGGCCTGGATACCCAGTGGCAAAGACAACGCCACAAGCCCTTGTAGTACCGCATAAGAGTAGACTTGAACAATTGTCGTCCTTTCGAGCTTTAACAGTCCTAGTAGACGTTTGAAAGGGTGAATTGCAGAATTCGCCATAAGTCTTTCTTTCAGCTAAAATTTGGTCAACCTGCCCC
>JBCBZF010001310.1:0-1566 GCA_039815525.1 Bacteroidota bacterium
CTCAACTTTTTTACCCCACCAGTCTCATCAGATACACTTGATCAGATTTCCAATCTACAATCAACTGGCTGGAACAACTCCGTGAATCTTCGCTTCACTGAACCGATGGGCAACCTGGGTATGTTACAATTGAGCTATTCGCTTGCGCCGCAGTGGACCAGCTCGGATCAAGAGACATTTAACTATGAGGAAGAAACCAGTGAATACAGTTTGCGGGACACCTTGCTGTCAAATGTCTTTGAAAATCGTTATCTGGCGCAGCGTTTTGGAGCGGGTTATATGATGCGCTCCGGCAAACTCTTTTTCATTTCCCGTTTGCAGTATCAGATCGCATCTCTGGACAATGATCAGGTTTTTCCCAATACAGCGACCACCAATTTTACCTTCAACAATCTGCTGCCCTTTGCCATGTTGCGGTTTCGCTTCGAAAAGCAGCGGGATCTGCGGATCATCTACCGGACCAGTACCAATCCGCCATCGGCAACTCAATTGCAAAATGTCGTCGACAACAGCAATCCCCTCCAATTGAGCATTGGCAATCCCGAACTGGAACAGGATTACAGCCATCGGTTCATTGTGCGCTACAATGGCACCAATACGGAAAAGAACCAGGTGTTTATCTTCTTTCTCTCCGGACAATTGACCAATAACTATATCGGCAACAGCAATTTCATTGCTTCGGCAGATACCCTGATGCCGCAGGGCGTATTTCTAAGTGAAGGTACCCAACTGTCGATGCCTGTCAATCTTGACGGAAGCTGGAATACCTCGGCCTTCATGACCATCGGCCGTTTGGTCAATAAAATCAAAACCAATGTCAACCTGAATCTCAGCGGAAGCTTCCAACGCACGCCCGGTCTGCTCAATGGCATTGAAAACAACACCAATACTTCAACGCTTGGTGTCGGTCTGGTCCTGAGTTCCAACATCAGTGAAAAAGTAGATTTTACCATTTCTTCCCGCACCAACATCAACAATACTGTCAATAGTTTTCAGGCCAGTCTCAACAATCAATTCATCAATCAGATCAGCAAAGTCAAACTGAATCTGATTTTTGGGCCTGGGATTGTATTCCGTTCAGAATTGAATCACTCTGCCTATTCTGGCTTATCTGACGGATTCAATCAGAATTTCTGGTTGTGGAATCTGGGCCTGGCCAAGAAGTTTCTTAAAAATAATCGGACGGAAGTACGGCTGAATGTGTTTGATGCTTTACGGCAAAACCTGAGCATCACCCGAAACACGACCGAATTATACATCGAAGACATCCGAACTGCTGTGTTGCAACGCTACATTACTCTGGGCTTCAACTGGCAGATCCGGGATTTTGGAAAAGGTGCATCACCAGCCGGTAGTTAGTGATGACTTTTGTACATGTCTATTGACATTCTTTCTGAGGGTCCGGCTTTGGTCGGGCCTTTTTTTTACATCTGATTTCGAAAAGAGGAATGATATGTTTACGTACACAGGTTGAAAAAAAATCCAGATGCGTTCCTGTATATTGACCCTTTGTCTGCACATGATCATGACCTCCTTTCTCCTTGGACAAAAGGATGCAAGCACCAA
>JBCBZF010000630.1:0-4379 GCA_039815525.1 Bacteroidota bacterium
GATCAGATGCGGGGACTTGTTTTATAAAATCTTTCTGTAGCTGCTTTCTGAGCGGTGCTTTAATCCCCAGAAAAGGAAAATGACCCTTCATATAAGCTGCCATTGGTCCAGCCTGCGCTGGATTGGCATGTGCTTCAAATTGATGGATAAGCGTGTGTAAATGTGTGTTCATGGTCGTAAAAGTGATGCTCAGTACCGTAAAAATTCCTCGACATTCGTGAATCGCCAATCCAATTGTCGGCTTTCGACATCATGGGAAAAAATCAGAATTTGATCCTCCGGGTCTGCCACAATGCCATTGCCCTTCTTAAAACCCGCTCCCAAAAACCACATTCCCTCCGGATTTTGCCATGAAAAGGATTGCACCCTTTGTCCAAAATCTCCCGCCAGACAAATCACCTGTACGCCTCTTGCCTGAACCGTTTTGAGCTGATCATACATACTGCGGGGAAATTGCGTGGCTGGCGTGCAAGTAGCTTCCCAGAAAGGTTTGTTGGCATTGGCCTGATCGCGCATTTCCACGCCATCTACCACATCTCCCCAAATGATGTAGTGGCTCATCAGCACCAAATGCGATGATTGTGAGATCGTATCCGTCAATTGCGTAAAGAGATCATACTGTCTGGCGCGTGCATCACAGTCTTCGGTTTGGAGACTGGTATTGAGGACCAATAACGTCAAACCATCGTGATGGGCACTGTAAAACAACGGCTTTTGCGTCGCTTGTTCAATCCATTGAAGATTGCCATTGCGTACATCATGATTGCCGACTGCCCAGTGCGTTGTGGGTGCCGAAAGCGAAAAAATATTTTCCAAATAGTCGAGTGTGCTCTCTTCCTCCGTTGTTTCACTACAAATGTCTCCTCCCAACCATACTTGTCCAAAGCGCGTGTAATCGGTTGATTCCAGTCTGGGATCGATTTTATCCGGCGATTGATAGATATGTCCCAAAAACACAATGTCCTCCGGATGCTCCGGCAAAATGGGTTGATGACGGCATCCGAGACATGACAGTAAGATGAAGAAAGCATAAAACCTTTTCACTGCACTGGTTTTTTACCGGAAAATACAGAATTTGCGTGAAGTTTATGATTCTCAAGAAAGGCTTCCGCCGGGAACAACAAAAACAGCAATTGCGGACCCAGTTGTCTGCCCTGCTCGCCAGTGCCATACTGGTGGCTGCTTTTGTCCTGTTGCTCGGTCAAAGTGAGATCAGCGGTAGGAAGAAAGTTCGGAAAGAACCTCTGCCAACTTATTTATCTGAGCATCAACTTCCACCGGAAAAAGCCGCCTTCCAGACGCTCGATCTGAACATTGATGTGAAAGGGCGGCAGAAACTGGATGAAAAAAGCCGTCAGGCTGGTCGGGAAGGTTTATTGCAGACGGATGAAGATTCCTGGGTAAAAGCCGCGTTGAATGATGGCCAAAGCTGGCAACCGATCAAACTTCGTCTGAAAGGAGATTGGCTGGATCATCTGCAAAAGA
Organism: Bacteroidota bacterium; assembly: GCA_039815525.1. Taxonomy (GTDB): domain Bacteria; phylum Bacteroidota; class Bacteroidia; order J057; family J057; genus JBCAWW01. The sequence continues at coordinate 1,486 of JBCBZF010000630.1, forward strand.
AAAAACGTTCCTACCGGATTCAGCTCAATGACGAAGCGACCTGGTTTGGCATGAAGACTTTTTCGATCCAAACGCCCAAATCCCGCGATTTTCTCAACGAATGGTTTTTCCACCAATGGTTGCGTCGGGAAGATGTGCTGGCGACCCGTTATGATTTCATTCGCCTGCGTCTCAATGGGAAGGATCAGGGGATATATGCCTTTGAAGAGCATTTTGAAAAACAATTGCCGGAATCTTCATATCGCCGGGAAGGACCGATTCTTCGCTTTATGGAAGACCGGATGTGGTCTGCCAAGCGAAATGATCTGCGTGAAAAAATAGAAGTTGGACTGACAGAGGAATACGTGCATACCTTCCAGAATTCACCAGTCGGAACTTTCCGGGAAGGGCGGGCCATCAAAGATCCTTTACTCAAGCGGCAGGTCGAAATGGGCCAAAGTCTGATGCAGCAGTATCAGTTTGGCGAAAAAGGCACGTCAGAGATATTTGATTTGGAGCGTTTGGCCAAGTTTTATGCCATCCTGGATGTCACCCGGGCTTATCACAGCATCGTCTGGCACAATCAGCGCATGTATTTCAATCCGGTGATCCAAAAACTGGAACCGATCGGTTTTGATGGCTATACCTCCAATGGCCCCATGGAATGGGTCAATCGGGTATTCTTTGGGTACGCACTCAATCCCCGTTTGGGAGGCTTTCGCAATGGCTTGTCCAGTCGGCTGTTTGCTGATCAGGCATTCATGGCTGCCTATGTCCATTATCTGGATCGATATTCTAAGCCGCGGGCCCTGTACAAATTTCTGGAAGACATTGAACCGGCGCTCAAAGAGAGAGAAGAACTGATTCAGGAGGAGTTTCCTGACTATACATTTGACCGGGAGTTCTTTATGGGACATGCCTGGAAGATTCACTCTTTGATTCGTCCCCTGGAGAAAGGTTCCATTCAGGTTCGGACCCAGGGAAAGCAGGGCGGCCAACTGGATTTGCGCATTGCCAATGCCCATGTGCTTCCAGTCGAAATCATTGGCGCAGGGAAAGAAGCGACCAAGGCTGATTATGTACTAGAGGAAGCTTTATTTCTATTCGCCGATGACCCTGATGCTGCGCCTGATTATCAGGCTGTGCAGGTCCCTGAAGGTATGCAATATGTCTTCTTCAAACTTCCGGGCCTCGATTCTGTCTACACAGAACCCATTTCTGCCTGGGCCATGCCTGCTGCCGAAATCCCGGCTCAACGTCTGTTTCCGAATGATCAGTTGATGGATCATCCCGCACTTGAGGTCAAGGGGGAAGAAATCTGGATTGATCCGAAAGGGAAAGCCATTGACGAGATGCTTGTGATTCCTGCTGCTTATCGGGTGCTGATCAAGGCCGGCGTAGAAATAGATTTTGTCAAAGGAGGTGGGTTAATGTCGCGTTCTCCGGTGAGCATAATTGGAACCGAGGATCTACCGATTGTGATCAAATCCTCCGATCGTAGCGCGCGTGCGTTCAGCGTATTGCAGGCAGAAGGGCAGTCCTATCTGCGTTATGTGCAGTTTGATGGACTAAATGAATTTCGTCAGGATGGCTGGCGATTGACCGGAGCAGTCAACTTTTATGAGTCTGATGTACAGATCAGTCATGCACGTTTCGACAATGGACAGGGTGAAGATGGCCTGAACATTGTCAGAAGTGAATTCTCTCTGGAAAACAGCCTGATCCAACATACCTTCGCTGATGGCCTGGATGTTGATTTTTGTCAGGGAAAAATCAGTGGCTGCCGCTTCGAAAACATTGGCAATGATGGCATAGACTTTTCTGGCAGTGTGGTCAAGCTGGTCTCCTGCGATGTGAGCAGGGTAGGGGATAAGGGCGTCAGTGTGGGGGAACAATCTGAGATTGAGATTGCCTCCATTGGCATCTTTCATGCACCCATTGCCATTGCCTCCAAGGATCTTTCACGGCTCTATATCAAAAACATCTGGCTGGATGACTGCCGGGTTGGATTTGCCGCCTTCCGTAAAAAACCGGAATTTGGACCCGCTACCATTGAGGTGGACAAAGCAGAAGCCAAATCAGTGGATGCACTACACCGGATCGAAAAAGGCTCGGTACTTCGTCTTGAAGGTGAAGAAGTGCGTGGCATCTGATTCGGGCCCATTCCGCAAATTTTCATGAGAGCATTCCGCCAAAAAGTAATTCCCCATTTGATTGTGTTGCTGTGCAGCCTGATCGTGCTGTGGATCTTTTATGGCGAGATCCTGCTTTCTCCCAATCAATACTGGTTTCACGATGAGGGTGATGGGGTGAAAAACTATTTTACCCTTGCCTGGCACGTCAAACATGATGTTTCTGCTTTGGATTTTGAAGGGATGAATTATCCTTTTGGTGAGCATGTGCTCTATACCGATGGACATCCGGCCCTGGGATGGATACTGCGTTTGCTGCCGGTTGAGATTCCCCCAATTGGACTCATCAACCTGTTGATGCTGCTCTCCATGCCCCTTCTGGCAGTGGTCTTGTTTGGCATATTACGGAAGCATGGTCTGCCTGACTGGTTTGCGGGCCTGGCTACGCTTGCCATCATGATGCTGCAACCGCAGCTGTTTCGGATGACCGCCCATTATTCCCTCGCTTACGCCTTTGCCTTTCCCCTGAATTGGTGGATTTGGTGGCGGTTTCATGAAGCAGAAAGAAAATATCTGTGGAGCGGCATACTGGCTGGTGTACTCTTGTTTTGGCTGTTTATCCATCCTTACCTGGGCATGATGTCCATCTTTTTTGTGGGAGCTGCCTTTCTGGTAGAATGGCCGGTGAAAGAAAGACCGTGGGGCCGGATTGGCCATTTGATCCTGCAATGTGCCTTCCCGATTCTCTTTTTGCTGCTTTTTCTCAAACTGACCGATACCCAC
>JBCBZF010001297.1:0-1625 GCA_039815525.1 Bacteroidota bacterium
CCCCAAAATATTCTGCCATAAAACCATCATTCATGCGCTCCCGCAGATGGTACTGTCCAAGATAGGCACCGTTGAGAAAAAGATGAACATAGCGTCCGTGAGAGTGAACATTGCCCATGTCCAGCATGGTGTTGCCATAAAATCGGGGACCGATATAGCTGTCTGTATTAAACCATTCGGTGGCCCAGCTTTCATGCGCATCTCCTCGTAATTCGAGGTGGTCAAACTTGCCAGGTGAAAAAATGCCTCGTTCATGATCTTTAAACAGCGGAAAATCAAGCCGACCCGGCCCGCCATAGTCCGGACTGAAATACAGGCGAATGTTTTTCTTTCCACTATTGAGAGAGGCCCGACCATAGTATTTGGCACCGGCATTGGCGTGAATGCTGGTGCTTTCTTCAGGAAGAATAAATTCAACGGAAAGGCCGGTCGGACTTGGCTCGACAATGGCCTGGTCTCCGACCAGAGAAACGGTGGGGATATCCTCAAAAGCTTCTGGAAGCTTAGCGCGCCACAGGGGATTCAGGGTGATATCCTGATCCATGTCGCCATGATTGATGATATCTGGCAGGAAAAAATAGGTGTGTGTCAGAACCTGAGAGCTTGTATCTGTTCGGAAAGCAATGGCGCGTACAAAGGAGGTCGTCTGGATGGAAATGGGGCCGGTGTAAAGCAGCCCACTGTCAGCCGATGGCAGGCTGCCATCAAGGGTGTAACGAATGCTGGCGGTCGAATCTTTAGATTGAAGGTCTAGCGAGAAAGGCGTATCGAAATAGCCTCTTTCCATTGAAAAAACAATGTCTGGCGGAAGCTGAGCCAGTGAATACACCTGAAGACAGATTGTAAAGCAGACCAGCCAGAGACTTCTGTAGACAAATTTCATCCCAATGTGTTACCCCAGTCAAAAATATTCTTCAAGATATCGAATTATTTTTGGGGGATAAAAACACTTGGTTTCAATGGATGAAATTCAGTCCTCAGCCGCTATTCGTAGTTGGTGAAAATCTGTTGCATGATCCGCATGAATACCTCATAGTCCTCTTCGCTGAGGTTCTGCCAGCCCTGTTCCCGCAGGCTCTCGACCACAGGCAAGACCTTTTCGACCACTTTTTTCCCTTCATCAGTGAGAAAGATTTTATAGCGTCTCCGGTCGTTGTCAAAGCGTTGACGTTCGGTAAGTCCCTTTTTTCCTAATAGATCAAGAATGCGAGAAACGGTAGGCGCATCCTTATAGCTGGCGTTGGCAAGCTCGGTTTGGGATTGGCCGTTCTTGTGGTACAAACTGTCCAGCATCACCCATTGCTCTGGGGTGACGTCGACACCAAGGCGATGAAATGCCTGCAAATAAGCCAGTTTGACAATGCGCGAGGTGCGCTCCAACTGGTAGCCAATGCTTTTGCCATCATGTTGCTCCATGGGTACAAAGATATGATTTCGTGGGAAATCAAAATTGTGGTCGGAAACCAGTCCGAAAGAATTATATTTGTTAAGGCAACTATTTGGTTTGCTATTCTGTGCTTTTCCAATCTTCCCCCTCATGGACGTAAACATATCTCCCTATAAAAGCTTCATTCAAGAATACAATCACATTCTCGGTTCCAAAGCTGGTGCGACCCGCAAAGACA
>JBCBZF010000310.1:0-6845 GCA_039815525.1 Bacteroidota bacterium
ACCAAGCAAATCGTATTCGCATTCTTTCTTTTGATCGCATTGGCAGCTACCGTCACTGCTGGAACCGGGTGTACATCAGGAAAGTACTGTCAGGCCACGAAAGTTGGCAATCATAAGTAGAAAAATGAAACTTTGGCAAGATTTGGAACAAGAAGCACAGCTGGATGAGATCCGGAGTGCTTCCTTCCAACGCCCTCAGCTCATCTTTAAGCATTCAATTGCTTGTGGGACCTCGGCGCATATGCAACACATTCTCCGGGCTGCGGAGAACGAAATGGCAGAAAGTATGGATCTCCATTACCTGGATCTGATCACTTTCCGTCCGGTTTCGAATCTGATCGCTACCTCATTTGGTGTGCCACATCAGTCTCCCCAGGCATTACTCATCCGCAATGGAGAAGTGATTCATCACAGCAGCCACTTTGCGATCCAGCCGAACCAGATCATCGCGGCTGCCAGCCAGCCCGTTTGATCAGTCGCTGTAGATAAACTTCACATTTACAACTACGTCCGGATGCAAACTTTTTGTAACCGGGCAGTTCAGTGCGACATTTTCCAATAGGTTTTTATCAGTATCACTCAAATTGTGATTGCTGAAACGCATTTCTATATTCAGAGATCCGATCCGACGAGGGTTGGACAACATATTCTTCTTGACCTCTCCACTGACTTCTCCCATCTGAATGTCGCTTTTTTCAGCCTGGATTCCCATCATGGTTATCATACAGGAGAGGCTGGCGGCAGCAATGAGGTCCGTTGGGGAAAATGCTTCACCCTTGCCATGATTGTCAGTCGGGGCATCGGTGATAAAGGTATTTCCAGAAGAGAGATGAGTGGCGGTGGTTCGAAGTTCACCATTATAGGTGATACGGGCAGTATTCATGCTAATTACTCAGGTGCGGGACTTCCATAATAAAGGCTGGAATATCGACAGAAAAAGTGGCATCATCCAATTGGCGCTGCATGATATAATGACCATGCATGCGTCCGATGGGTGTTTGAAAATGAGACCCGCTTACGTATTTATGAGACTGGCCAGGCTGGAGAATGGGTTGCTTACCAACAACTCCCTCTCCTCGTACAATCTGCTTCTGACCATAGCCATCCGTGATGTGCCATTCCCGGGAAAGTAGTTGGACCCGGTAATCAGATTCATTGATGATTTCGATCTGGTAGGCAAAAACGAAATATTGGTGTTTAGGAGACGATTCGTCGCGAATGTATGCGGAACGCACATTCACGCGTATGCCATTGGTCAGCCTGGATGATGTCTGCGAGGCCATAAGCTTGGTTTCCATTTAAGTTAAGGATTTTTCTGGATTGCTTGTTAAGACATCCTAAACAAAATTTTCATTTTTCAAGTTCTTATAGGTACCCGCATCAGTATTTTCCGCAGAGATCGGTTTTGTATCAAAATTGATCCAGAACAATTAGCTGGTCGGATGGATCTCTGCGGAAATGACACAAACGTTCGGGCTGCTCAATCCACAGGCGAACACCCTACGTATATGTTCCCCAGAACGTGAATGTCGCAAGCATGAAATCCATCACTTACATACGACTGATCCAGGCTGGCGCCCCGGACGAATACCATACACTCGACTCCTTTCTGAATAATATCCGTCAACAAGTCGAGAATGAGCAGAGTTTTAGTTCCTTGATGGGGGATATCAATCTCCAGGGATCGGGCAGGAGTGAACTGTTTTCCTACCGCATTGAGCATCTGACCGAGGATGAAGTCGCAAAGATTCAGCGAGGCGAAAGGCATGGGTAAGGGACTAATACTGTCCTGTGGACAGCATGACCAGCGTACAAGCCTCCAATGCCTGGATACCTGCATCTTCCAATTCTCTTTCGAAAACCGGATTTTCAGTACCAGGATTGAAAATGACCCGCTTGGGTTGTAGATCCAGGATCATGTTCTTATAGGCTTCTTGTCGGACTGGGTTGAGATACAGCGTTACGGTATCAATGTCTTCAGGTAGAATCACTTCTTCTTTACGATGTACCTGTACGTCTGCAACTTCAGCCGGGCGCAATCCAATGGCTTCGACGGGATGTCCGGCTCCACGCAGACGGTGAATCGCAATATTGGAATATCGATTTGTTTTGGCGGAAGCGCCCAGGACCAGGGTTTTTTTCTTATTCATACGGGAAATAAAAAAGGGTATCAGACCATAAAGACCTGATACCCATTCGTTATGATTGGAAGCTTTATTCTTCTGATTCCTCAGAAGATGCCTCTTTCAGGTCTTTCTTCTTTTTCTTTTTGATCTTGACGATGATCTTATCATCCTTCTTCAGGTAATCAACCACCAGGGTGTCGCCGGGTTTGGCTTCACTTTCAAGAATCTCATCTGCGATCGGATCTTCAAGGTACTTTTGTAGCGCGCGCTGCAATGGCCTTGCACCAAATTGTTTGTCAAAGCCTTTATCTGCAATGTAGTCTTTGGCTTTTTCAGTCAATTCGATGTCAAATCCTTTTTCCTCAATGCGGGCAAATACATCTTTCAATTGGAGACCAATGATCTTCATGATGTCTTCACGTTCCAGTTCGTTGAAGATGATGACTTCATCGATCCGATTGAGGAATTCAGGGCGGAACACCTTCTTCATGGCACCTTCGATGGTGCTGCGCATCAGTTCTTCTGACTGTCCCTCGCGGGAAGCAGTTGAGAAACCAACACCCGTACCAAAGCTTTTCAACTCACTGACGCCCACATTGGAAGTCATGATGATGACGGTATTCTTGAAGTCGATACGGCGGCCCAGGCCATCTGTCAACAGTCCATCATCCAGAACCTGGAGCATGATGTTGAAAATGTCCGGGTGCGCCTTTTCAATTTCATCCAGCAGGACGACAGAATAAGGCTTACGGCGTACGCGCTCTGTCAGTTGTCCACCTTCCTCGTAGCCAACGTACCCGGGAGGGGCACCAATCAGACGGGAGACGGTGAATTTCTCCATGTATTCACTCATGTCGAGGCGAATAAGTGCCTCTTCTGAGTCAAACATATAACGGGCCAGGGATTTGGCAAGTTCGGTTTTACCAACACCAGTCTGTCCCAGGAAGATGAAAGAACCAATTGGTTTATTGGGATCTTTCAAACCCAGCCGGGAGCGCTTGATGGCTTTGACCAGTTTGTCGATCGCCGGATCCTGTCCGATGATGACGTCTTTAAGGTCTTTGCCCATGGTCCGCAACTTGGCAACTTCACCGGCGGCGATTTTATTAACAGGAACACCTGTCATCATGGAAACCACTGAAGCGACGTCCTCCTCAGATACGGTGTAGCGCTTGTTCTTGGTTTCTTCTTCCCATTCGATTTTGGCATGTTCCAACTCTTCGAGCAGGCGTTTCTCCTGATCTCTGAGACGGGCAGCTTCCTCGTATTTCTGGCTTTTGACCACTTTGTTTTTTTCCTCCTTCACCGCTTCAATTTTCCCTTCGAGATCCAGGATGTTCTGTGGGACATGAATGTTGGTGATGTGGACCCGGCTACCAGCTTCGTCAAGGACGTCGATGGCTTTGTCCGGGAAATAGCGATCAGAAATATATCGATCACTCAACTTGACACAGGCGTCAATTGCCTCATCAGTATAGTTGACGTTGTGATGATCTTCGTATTTCGATTTGATATTGTGAAGGATGGTTTGGGTCTCTTCGACATTGGTCGGTTCGACCATCACCTTCTGAAAACGACGTTCCAGGGCACCATCTTTCTCAATATACTGGCGATACTCATCAAGTGTAGTGGCACCGATACATTGAATTTCTCCACGGGCGAGCGCAGGTTTGAAAATATTGGAGGCATCAAGTGAACCGGAAGCACCGCCAGCTCCAACGATGGTATGCAACTCATCGATGAAGAGGATCACATCAGGTGATTTTTCCAGTTCGGCCATGACGGCCTTCATTCTTTCTTCAAATTGACCACGGTACTTCGTCCCCGCTACCAGAGACGCGATGTCAAGGGTTACCACCCGTTTGTTGTACAACACGCGGCTGACTTTGCGCTGAATGATGCGTAGAGCCAGTCCTTCTGCGATGGCAGTTTTACCAACGCCTGGTTCGCCTATGAGGACGGGGTTATTTTTCTTACGGCGGGACAGAATTTGTGCCACTCGCTCGATCTCGTTTTCGCGTCCTACGATGGGATCCAGTTTGTTGTCTTCTGCAGCTTTGGTCAGATCGCGGCCAAAGTTGTCGAGAACAGGGGTCTTGGATTTCGGAGACTTGCGTGGTCGATCTCCAGGGTTACTCATTTCGGATGATTCTGGTGGTTCATTAGCTACTGACATGCGGGGAGAGCTTCCATCTTCATTTTGTTCTAATTCGGATCGGACGACCTCGTAGGTTACACCAAAGCGCGACAGAATCTGTGCCGCAACATTGTTTTCCTCCCGCAGGATGGAGAGGAGTAAATGCTCGGTACCGATGATGGCACTTTTTAACAGTTTCGCTTCCAGACGGGTGATTTTAAGCACCTTTTCGGCCTGGCGGGTAAGCGGAAGATGTGTCAGGTTGATCGTGGTGACGGTCCCTTTGACTGCGTTTTCGATTGATTTCTTCAGTTGAGAAAGATCGACACCAAGATTGACCAACAGCGTAATTGCCAGCCCTTCACCTTCACGGATCAGGCCAAGCAAGAGGTGTTCCGGACCAATATAATCATGGCCAAGTCGGATGGCCTCCTCCCTGCTAAAGGATATAACATCCTTTACTCTATCTGAAAAGTTTGATTCCATATACACACACAAGAAAGGCTATTCCCTGATTCCTTGCCGGAATTGTGCCAACAACGAATATGCTGACAACTTGTCAGAATAGCACTCCTTTTTTAACGGATTCTCAACAGCAGGGTTTTCTCCTTTTCAGAACCAATGCCTAACTCATGACATAGAAAGCAGCAATCGCAGCAATCACCATCAGATTAGCGAGGGAAAGGGGGAGAAACTTTTTCCATCCAATGTCCATCAGCTGATTGTATTTGAAGCGCGGAATGGTCCAACGGACCCACACAAAGACAAATACAAAGAAGGTGGTTTTGATGAGGAAGGAAGCCAGGCCTGCAAACAATTGCGTAGTAGGGGCCCAGTTTTCAACGCCAAGTAACCCTTCAAATGGAATCAGATATCCACCAAAGAATAAAGTGGAAATCAACATGGATGCCACAATGACGTGGATATATTCCGCCACGAAAAAGAGTGCAAATTTCATGGAGCTATACTCGGTGTGAAAACCTCCTACCAGCTCCTGTTCTGCTTCCACCAGATCGAAGGGCGTCCGGTTGGCTTCTGCAAAGGCACATACGGTAAAGAGGAAGAAACCGAGTGGGTTTCTGAAAATATTCCAAACACCATGCTGGGCTTCAACAATGGCGCCGGGCTTGAGGAATTCACCTCCATCGTAGGTCGCATTGGTCAGGATAATGACACTGACGACTGACAGGCCCATGGCCAATTCATAGCTGATCATCTGAGCAGATGCACGTAATCCACCCAACAGGGCATATTTACTGTTGGAGGCCCAGCCAGCCAGCGTAACACCGTAGACGGCTACAGAACCGATGGCCAATACGTACAGGATCCCAATGTTGACGTCAGCAATGACCAACCAGCCATTGGTTCCGGCAGTAAAGTCAAAATCAGCGGCATACGAAAACGGAATCACCGCCATGGTGATCAGCGCCACAGATACGGCAATGATGGGCGCAATGAAGTGAACCAGCTTGTCTGCTGCGGTAGGAACGATGTCCTCTTTCAGCAATAGCTTAATGACGTCCGCAAGTGGTTGTAACAGCCCGAATGGACCCACACGGTTGGGGCCTTTACGCTGTTGAATCAATGCGGCAACTTTCCGTTCTAGATAAACGGTGTAGGCGGCGGCAGTCAGTAAGACAAATAGTGCCAGCCCAATCAGGATCAATGCGTTGATGACAAAATCCATTCTGTCAGTGAATCTTCGGCAATGGTGAATGAATAACGGGGCTAAGTTACAATATCAACCAACGCCCCACAAGCTATTTTTCGCGTCCAACCAGATACCAGCCAGCAGTGCTCACAAAGTCTCTGAACACTGGAATCGCCCGGATGATATTTAATTGTTTACGAGGCTTTAACCCAAACTTATAGCGATAGATTGGATTGATGAAAAAGAGAGTATGATGGACAATGCTCAGGCCCGACTGCCGGATGATCCTTTCAAAACGATGAAGCGATATCCCGGTAGATTTGATGTCCATGAGTTCTTTTACGGTACCCTTGTGCTCTTTGGCCAGATTGAGGATGCCCCGGTAAAGAAATGTTGGCAGAAGATGATAATAAGGCAGGTAGCCCAGCAGTTTGCTGGAACAGATTTGTTGATGCCCGCCAAAAGGCATGTACCAGGGCGGAAAGCCAAAAAAAATCAAACCACCCGGAACCAGAAACTCTTTGAGATAAGGAATGAATTTCTCCTGGTCCGGGATATGCTCAATGGTATCTTTGAGCATAATGAGGTCGAAGCTGCCTTTGTGTTCTGCCAAAAAGTCTGCATCGTAGACATTTTGGGTGACAAAATGCGCTTTTCCCTGCGCGATTTGTTCAGACTGAAGCCGCCTGGCATGTTCAATCCGGCTGGGACTGAGATCAACCCCCATACAGAATGCACCCTTTTCCACAAAGGGAACCAGTACGCCGCCTTCACCACAGCCAATTTCCATCACGCGGGTATCCGCCCCAATGGTGATGCCTTTTTCGATAAATGGAAGGACATAGGTGCGGGCATTTTCTACCTGTTGCTGCCAGCGTAGGTCAATCGAAGCATGTTGCGCTAAAGCCATGGGCGCGAAAATAGGAAAAAA
>JBCBZF010001231.1:0-1925 GCA_039815525.1 Bacteroidota bacterium
CTCCGGTCGCGACGAGTACTTCGGGGCGAACCTCCCGGGCGAACAGGATGACCGGCGTACCGGCACAGCGGGTTTGAACATGACGCACGACCCGGGTCTGGTACGGCAGGGCTTGACTTCCACCAAGGGCTTGCGGGCCGTGATATTGACTTCGTCAATGGTGGCTTCTTTTTCCTTCATGGCAATGGTTTCCAGTTTCAGCTGCTGTCCAGCGGCCAGTTCGATGATGTCGCCGTCCCAGGTGTTCATACCGGCAAACAAGATACGCAGTCGGTAATTTCCTCCCTGGAGTGGCGCGAGAATGTACTGGCCTTTTTCGGTGGTGAATCCGGTTTTGGCTACACTGGAATCAGAAGCGGAGAACAAAACCACTGATGCAAAAGAAATCGGATTCCCGTCGACATCGGTGACACTCCCCTGGATACGCGCCTGCTCTTGTGCATAGAGCGGACTGAGTAATAAGGTGAATGAAAAGATAATGGTAAACAGTCTCATGGATAGGTGAATTGGTAAAAGCGATTTGATGTCAGCGAAAGTAGAAGTGTGTGTACAGAATTCCTGCGTTTACTATACGACTTGCACGTAGAGTCGATCAGTGGTACTCCATCAACTCGTCGATCTATTCTGCAACTCATCGATGATCTCCTGCAAATCCTCTTTCGCACTGCTTATTTTGAGGCAAAATCTGATTCCATGATCCTGACCGCAGATCGCAAACAAAGACTGAGATATGAGATTCTGGCCGTGCTGGGTCTTTATATGTTCTTTTCTCTTGCCTATAGCTGGGCGCTTTACTTTACCACGGGTGGCCAGAACTTTCTTTCCAATACCAGTTTAGATTATGTCATCAAAGGCATATTGACCCTTCCGGTTTGGTGGCTGATCTTCTGGAAGTTTCGGGACCTGACGGCCTGGAAGCGCTACGTCTCCCATGTGGTTTTTCTGCCGATCTGGGTATTCTGCTGGATGAAAGCGTACTATTTTTTCACAGAACTTACTGAAATTGGGCATTTGGGCGGAACCGGTATTGGCTGGGACATTTACATCCCCGCGATGTTCTACATTATCCAGTTTGGGATTTTTCACTTATATGACGAGTCTCGTCGTCTGGTCCAACAAACCCAGCGCAGCGTTGAATTGCGGGAAGTGGCCATGAAAAGCGAGCTCACGGCCCTCAAAGCCCAGCTCAATCCGCATTTTTTGTACAATGTTTTCAATACCATCAATGCCTCCCTGCCGCCTGACCAGGAATACACCCGCGAGTTGGTGGCCAAGCTCGCTGATATGTTTCGGTATCAGCTTAAAGCCTCTAAGTCCGAAACGGTGATTTTGCAGGATGAATTGGAGTTTGTGCGTTCTTATCTTGAATTGGAGAAAGCCCGTTATCAGGAACGTTTACAGGTGGAATGGAAAATTGAAGAGGACCTTTTGGGCGTCCATGTGCCGCCGATGATTTTACAGCCTCTGGTAGAAAATGCAATCCGCCATGGGATCTCACCTTTGATAGAAGGCGGAACCGTAAGCATCCAGGCCATGCGCAAAGACGGACAACTTCAGTTGGTTGTCTCAGACAATGGCGTCGGCTTTTCAGTCGAATCGAGCATGAAAGGTAGCGGGGTCGGCCTTGCCAATACGCAAAAGCTCCTCGAAAATATGTATCAACGTTCTTTGGTAATTGAGAGAAACGAACCGCAAGGCACCAAAGTCTGTTTTCAATTGCCGCTCATCGGCCAACCACTACTCAGCAAAGCATGAAAAAAGTCATCATCGTCGACGACGAGGCACCCGCCCGCGAACTCATCAAAGAATACCTGCAGCACCATGAAGGCATGGTAGTGGTGGGCGAATGCAACAATGGGGTTGATGCAGTGAAGCATATTCAAACCTTTCAGCCTGACTTGGTTTTCATGGATGTGCAAATGCCC
>JBCBZF010000885.1:0-3088 GCA_039815525.1 Bacteroidota bacterium
ATTGGGTTCAATGACAGATGGAGCAGCCCCAAATTCGTCTTCACAGCCGATATAATCACAGCGACCTGGATTTTTGATGTGTTCAAAAGTGGTCCACACCCAATTGGGGAGGGCGTGCGACACGATGTGAAAACCAGCCAGGCCAACTGTGTCTTTATAAATCTTACCCGCCTGATCTTCCTGCGTCAATTCCCGCCAGTAATAATCAGCCATTTCGCTGGCCTGTATTTTCTTCCACTGCACTTTCATCACAATGGCATTCTGTGGAAAAGAAATCCCTTCCCCAGCGGCCACTTTGTAAACAGTGTCCCGGTTGTAAAGATGATTATCGACGATGTACTGATACATCGGCCGGTTGATGCGAATCTCCTCCATATATGGATTCTTGAAATCAAGGGTCAGAATCGTCAGGCCCGAAGCATGAAATGATTTTCCACTGCCGTTTAATTCCTCAAAAAACGTTTGAAACTTGCGGGGACGCGGCAGGAGACGTTGTCGACCTTTTGGGAAGGGCGGCGGCGGTCCACATGGATTTTTATAGACATTCTCGGTGCTGATCCAGTTTTCCCAGATCGTTCCCTGGCTGAGATCTCCATCTACCGGCTGAAACAATTGGGCGAATAACTCCCAGGCAAATTGGTCGGGATGATTGGCGGCCAGATTATGGTCATCTTGAAAAGAACGATGCACAACTGCTTCAGGACGCTTCGACTGGCATCGAACCAATAGCAATGCCAAAACAGGGATGACCCAGAACCATTTTAAAGCGGAAGAATACATGTTTTTGTTTTAGGTGTTGTGGTCGGCTGGATGGGCTGACCTGCAAGCACATTACTGACTGGAGTAGGAAGGTGAAAAAAAACTTTGCGGGCAGTTTCATTTTTTCTACGAATTGGCAGATTGATTCAACCAGCCATCAGCGGGAACAAAAAAGGCCTTTGGTTGAAGCAAAAGCGGTATTGGTTGAATCGATTGGGCCATTGGCAAAATGATTCCCATTTAGTCTGCCCGATACCTTATTTTTCTGGAGAACATCTTTCCAATCAAATCTCCTTATCTTCTGATTGTCCTGCCATTTTCATGGAAAAAAGCCAAACATACCAGATCTGGACCCGCTCCATTCATCTTCTGTTTTGGGGGTTGATGTCGGTGATCATGTACCTGGTTTGGTATCGGATTCTGGATCAAATGCAAGTTGCCCTGATCGCAACGGTGATGAATCTGGCCGTGATACTCCCGATGGTGTATGTGCATCTCTATATTCTCCTGCCGAATTGGTTTGAACAAAAAAGATATCTGCAGTACGGTCTTGGTATTATCGGTCTATTGCTTGGGACCACTTTCCTGCGATTTTATGTGGGCAAATGGCTCAATCATCTTCTGGACTGGGAACTTCAGCGAAGTTTTACCCCCAATTTGCTCATCAGTCTCTTATTTGGTGGGATCCTTTTTCTGGTTCTGACCACTCCGTTGCGTCTGATTGGCAATTGGTTCCAGAAACGGGAGCTGGAACAGACCTTTAAGACCCATCAGTTGGAAGCTGAATTGCGCTTTCTCAAAGCCCAGGTCAATCCACACTTTCTCTTCAATGCCCTGAACAACATTTATTCCCTGGCTTTTACCCAATCTCCCCAAACACCGGACATGATCCTGCGTCTCTCAGATATGATGCGCTATATGCTCTATGATTGCAAAAGTGAGCAGGTAGAACTGGATGCAGAGATTGCGTACCTCCGGAATTATATTGCTCTCCAGCAGTTGAAAAAAGAGGGGCAATTGGATATCTCATTTGAGGTAAAGGGGGAAACCGGTGGCATGCGCATCAGTCCGATGTTGTTCATCCCTTTTTTTGAGAATGCATTTAAGCATGGTTTGCTTGAACAAATTGATCGAGGCTGGTTGAAAAGTGAACTGCGTACCCAGGCGGGGGAAATCACTTTTAATATTCGGAATAACTTTTCCGTCCGGCATACTGATCCGGGTGTAGGTGGTGTCGGTCTGCAAAATATTCGGGAACGCTTGCAACTTTTGTTTGCTGATCGGCACCAGTTGACGATCCGTCAGGAACAAAACATATACACCGTAGAACTCACCCTAACACCATGATGTATCAATGCCTGATTGTGGATGATGAACGCCCGGCTTTGGATCTGCTGACAGCCTACATCAGCAACTTACCGCATCTGAGTCTGGCAGGACGCTGCGAAAATGCCATGGATGCCCTGGCGGCATTACAGCGACAGGACATTGACATGGTTTTTCTGGATATTCAGATGCCCGAATTTACGGGCTTGGAGCTCCTGAAGGTGCTCAAAAAACGGCCCCAGGTCATCCTGACCACGGCGTATCGGGAGTATGCCATTGATGGATTTGCACTGGATGTAACGGACTATCTGGTCAAACCATTTTCACTTGATCGCTTCATTCAGGCAGTGAATAAAGCCACCGAGCAGATTCAGCTTCGGCATAGGAAACCGCCAGCTTTTCCTTCTCCCGAACCAGAACCCCCTCCAGTGGCTGATCATTTCTTTGTCCGCACCAATTTTAAGATGGAAAAAGTAGCCTTTGCGGACATCCTCTATATTTCAGGCATGCGGGAGTATGTCGGTATTCATACCAGGGAGCGGCGATTTGTGGTGCACCAAAGCATGCACAAGATGGCGGATGAGTTACCCGCAGCTCGTTTTATGCGGGTGCATCGGTCTTATATCGTGGGCTTGCCACATATTGATGTGATCAACGGCAACACCATCCTGATTGGGGAACAGGATATTCCGATTGGCGCCAGCTATCGTAAGGACTTTTTTGAACGGGTGCGCTTATTGTGAATCTTAGTCTTTTACCAGAAGCGCCCGATGATAGGAGGGCGTCGGATAGGAATAGACGCTTTCGACGTTTTCTTCTTTGAGGTCTTTACCCGTCAGGATCTTCTGATCATTGTTGCCAGTGATAAACTCCATTCTGCTGGATGGTTATGTGGTTGAAAATGTTTTCATGAGTCGCTTTTCGGTCAACAGCAGTCTCCTGCAAGCCAATTACACCCACATGGGGGACCATCTCCGCATGGAGTTTATCACTGGCAACAATG
>JBCBZF010000296.1:0-6975 GCA_039815525.1 Bacteroidota bacterium
CTTCGATCCGTTTGCCTTCATCCAAAATCGAAAGTGGGGCCACACTGTCTGTCAGCACCAGTACGGTGGTGGCGTAGGGGATTTTACCGACCACTTCCGCCTGCAAAGAAGCTTGCTGGCGGACATTCAGTCCACTGGGAGCGGTGATGTATTGGCAG
This sequence comes from Bacteroidota bacterium, assembly GCA_039815525.1. GTDB lineage: Bacteria > Bacteroidota > Bacteroidia > J057 > J057 > JBCAWW01. Next base: position 159 of record JBCBZF010000296.1, read on the forward strand.
GTCTGAGCATGGATGATCCCAGTGACCAACACCAAAGAGCATGCAAAGACAAGAAAAACCTTATATCCCATTGTTATGCGTCAAAATCATCGGTTGCCCTTCTGTAACAATCAAAGTATGTTCATGCTGTGCAACAAAGCTACCGTCCAGGCTTTTCATGGTCCAGCCATCTGACATTTCATGCACGTAGCGTGCGCGGGTAGAAATGAAGGTTTCTACTGCAACAACTGTGTTTTTCCGGAAGCGTTGGCGATTGGTGCGGTCGTTAAAGTTGGGGATGTGGTGAGGCTTGTCGTGCAGCTTCAGACCAATGCCATGTCCCATCAGGTTTTTGATGGTTGTAAAGCCTCTTTTGCGGGCTTCTTTTTCAATAAATGATCCCAGGGCAGACAACCTGAGACCGCCTTTGATGCGGCTGATTGCTACAGTCAAAATATCGGTGGACGCCTGAACCAAAGGCTGCAAGCCTTGTTTGTCCTCCCCAAGAATGAAGGAGCGCCCATTGTCGCCATAATATCCATTCAACTCGGCAGAAACATCGATGTTGACGAGATCGCCTTCCTGTAAGACCTTACTGCGACTGGGAATCCCATGTGCTGCTTCGTCATTGACACTGATACAGGTCCAACCCGGAAATCCATATTCTTTTTTAGGGGCTGCCTGCGCGCCATAGGCACGCAAAATCTCATTGCCGAAGGCATCCAGTTCGAAGGTGGACATACCCGGTTTAGCATAAGCCACCATTTCCCGCAGGCATTCTCCCACCACTTTAGAAGCCTGTTGAATGCCTTGCAAGTCTTGATCCGTTTCGATTGACATAATAATTTGATTTTTATGGCATTGATTGCAGGCTGATGCTACTGCCACCATTTTTCAGGGGCAATGCGCTTGCCGTAGTCCAATTGATGGTCCAGCCACAGCATCCATTTACGCAGGGGACTGCCTGCCAGTTTCAAGCCCAGACGATGCCACCATTTGCGAAAGTCTTTGTTGTATGGACAAACCCGGATACAGATGGCACAATCGGTGTTCATACCCACCCAAAATGAGAAACATTTTTCTGCATTGACCGTCCATTTCCGAATGCCAGAGAGGGAGGAAATATTGGGCGGCTCATCCTGGGGCAGACCTTTGGCGATGGCTTTGACCGGGCAACTGTCTGAGCAGCGGCGACAAATCTCACAAAATGATTTTACCCCAAATTCGATGGGTTGGTCAATGGCCAGCGGCAAATCGGTGAATACCTTGGCGATGCGTACGTTGGGACCAAATTTGGGGGTGATCAGCAGGCCATTGCGTCCATACTCACCCAGACCAGCCTGGATAGCAAGGGGGATGTTCAGGGCCGTATCATTCATTGATGCTACTGCTGTATACCCAAGATTGACAATAAATTGGGCCAGGGCATTGGCGGCTTGCAGGCTCTGGGCATAGCCCAGCCCGGTGGTGGCACCACCAAGAGCAGACGGAATCGTCTCACTCAACTGATGATCCATCGGGATGATCAACATGATGGCATACCGACACTGTTTTGGCAGATCCATTTCAATCGAATCCTGCTGCTTACGGTTGAAACGATGCGAGTACACCCAGCGCCAATCCAATTCACAGACGCCTGTCATCCCTGCCCCAAACAGTTGAGCCGCCTGCTTGATACGCCGACTGGCTTCTGCTGGAGAAGGTAAGTCAGCCTGCATAGGAGATGCTGGTGTCTGTATACTGTAAAAATCCGTGAAGCCTTCTACCCGGCCTTCAGTCTCAAACTTTGCTTCTCCCACCACATCCGTCAAATGCCAGGCGGCATTGCGAAAGGCATAATCCCAATGTCCAAAGCCTTTTGCTTTCTTTGGATGGAGATTGGCAATATCATAGCTGGCAAAAAAGTGCCTGGGATTGACGCTTTCATCCCAAACAGCCCGATTGAAGATGTCGTATTTTTGGTCAAAAGGCGAGAAAGTATCACTGATCCGGAACGCTTGGTTCAGGTAAGAAGCGGCTTTCCCTTTGATGGTTTTAAAAGGAGAAAATAAACGCTTAATCATTCCGGGACAATTGCTGTTTGGTCAACATACTTTGCTGGAAGTCCCGGGGAGATTGTTTTTTCAGCTGTTTAAAGACCCGATTGAAATAGGAGGCACTGTTGAATCCACAGGCGGTATAGACATCCCGGATGCTTCTTCCAGGGTCCTGAAGCAATGTTGCTGCCCGTTTGACCCGTTCCTGTTTGATGAAGTGGATGGGTGAGACGCCCATCTCATTTTTGAAAACCCGGTGGAAATTGGATTCACTCATATAGGCTTTCTCACTCAATTCTTCAACACTGAGAGATTGATCAAGATTCTTTTTGATAAATTCGATCACATAGGCAAGGCGATTATGGCCACATAAGTCGCCGCTATGTTTTTCATATTTTTTCTGTGATTCTGTTTGCAGCACCCTCACGATGAGTTCCCGCAGCATCAGGTCCACGAAATAGTCTTTAGAAGGATGGTCTTCACTGAATAAAAACAGAAGGCGGTGGAGGATTTGGGAAATGGCGGCATCGTTTGAAAAAAGAAAATTGTCATCGGATATCCTCCATTCTTTCCCATCGGCCTTACCCATGGTTTCATTCATGAGTTGGACGGCTTCTTTGATCTTATCGGGCGAAATGGTCATGGCCAGACAACGGGTGGGATTGTCCATGGTCGCTTCTGGAAAATCAATGTGCATGACCTCATTGGCGGGTAAAATGAGGGATTCGCCAGGCAGAAAGGAAAAGCCTTTTTTGTCCCGTAAATGCATGACTTTTTTGCCAACCAACATACTGGCGAGCACCAACTGATCAAATTGGAGATACACCTTTTCGGCCCGCTGATGGGTTTCAAAAACGTGCATGGCCGCATTGTTGAGGGTGTAGGAGGTCTGGTTCTCCACCAAAGTCTCCAATTTTCGGCCCGATAAAAATCCTGATGGGTCGATCATGTAGTTGCCTTTTCAGTAAATCGTTTTATAAACTACGGAAAAAGGCGGAGAATTCCAGTTGGGATCAATCCCTTTTCATGACCATTCTGCTTGCCAGAAACTCGTCCCGCGGACTTTTGATCAATAGTTGATACAAGCCGTCAGATACCTCTGAGAGACTCAACTGGGTCTGGCCATCCACCAAAAACTGGCGGTGCAAAAGCCTGCCTCTCAAATCGATTAATTCCACCAAAGCTGCACCTTCTACCCGGGTCTCCACATTGAGCACTTGGCGGAAGGGGTTGGGGAAAATGGAAATGGCACCATCGAGCTCAACATACAAACTCAGGATCGTGGAATAGTAGGCTTGCTGATCCAGATCAAGCTGACGAAGCCGATAGCTGTTCTCTCCTGGCAAAGGATTGTCATCGACAAATTGATAGGCGACAACAGAGTTGCTGGTCCCCTGAGCAGGAAGCTGGCCGATTTCACTGAAAATATTTTCACCCTGACTCCTGCGCTCAATGGCAAAATAGTCTGAGTTATTTTCTGAGAGGGTTTTCCAAGACAAAAGACTCTTGCCATCTACTTCTGTCAGCTCGAAATCGGCCAGTTCAACTGGGAAAGTGGAAGCACCCTGGTTGTACAGGGCCGCGATCTCGACCAGGTCGAGGGCTGTGTCATAGATTCTCACTTCGTCGATGCGTCCATCAAAAGGGCGATCACCGGCCCCGCTGGGCTGATTGCCAATGGCAACAGCGGTATTGACACCCACCTGAAGATTGCCACTTTTGACCAGACTGCTAATCAAAGCCGCATCTTTGTAGAGACGCATTTCCGCGCCGTCATAGACCGCCGTAACAAAATACCAGTCACCTGCGGTGAGTTCTCCGGTATTGCTGATCAGGGTAGCGGTGCCACCATTGTCCGTGCTGAGCCGGAACCGCAAGGCGGAACCACCATTCTGACTGATCATCCATTCATGATCATTGCCACTGGTACCAGTGGCTTTAGAGATCATCCGTCCTTCAACATTGGTGAGACTGCTGGCATTCATCCAAAAAGCAATGGTGAGTTCATCCCCACTGACATTCACTGCTGGCCCTTCCACCCTGCCGCTCACGCCATTAAAATGTACACAGCCATTGCGTTTGCCATTTGCACTTAGGCTGGCGCCGACATTGAGACTGCTGTTTTGATTGTTGACAACATTTGCAATGCTGCTACCACTTGTTTCATCCATGGGCCAGTATGCTACCAAATTGGCATCAAATTCGGAGACAGTGATGCTCACCTGATCCTGGTCGCTGGCTGCCTCATCTGAAACTGTCAGTTCGAAGATATAGGTGCCGGCGGTTGGTGGGACAAAATCTGGGGTGGAGGTAGTGGCGTTATTGAGACTGACCACTGGTCCTGAAAGTTGGACCCAGGAAAAGCTCAGGCTTGCAGGTGGATCATCCAGGTCGCTGCTGTTGCTGCCATCCAGACTGACGCTGTTCAAATCAAAACGGTTCTGGTCTAATCCGGCATCAGCCTGCGGCGGGAAATTGCCATTTATCGCCACATAGTAGGTTTCAGAAGCGAGGTCTGAGTCAATCAGTTGTGGTCCAATCGCAATGGCACTGATCAGTCCACTTTGAGACAAAACAAATGGTCCAGTATATAAAATCGAACTGCTGCTGGGGGTACTGCCATCCAGGGTGTAGCGAATTTCTGAATAGGGGAGAGCGGCCGAAATAGTGATGGTGGGCGGATTGATAAAGTTTCCGCCGGCAGGTGTGATGCTCACTACACCGGCCTGATCCCAGGTCTGGACATTGCCGGAAGTTAACCAGGCTGAAGTGCCTGCCAGGTTGGCGGCACGTACCCGATATTGGTAGATGGTGGAAGGCAGACTGCTGAGATCGGAATAGGTTTCACTGTTGGCGGCGATGGTGGCGATTGGCTGCCAGCCACCGCCATCATTTCTTTCAATCTGATAGGAACCCTCATTGTCTGCTTCATCGGTCCAACTCAAGTCAATTTGTAGACCATTGACCAGATTCGCACTGAGATTGGTCGGAGGATCTGGTGGACTGACCGGGCTTTGATTATAATAGTAAAAAATTGGATCATAAAAGCCTTTGGGGCCCACTGCATCCAGGTCTCCATCTCCATCCAAATCCGCAATGATCCCGGTATAAAAACCACCATTGGGGTCAAAATCCTGTTCGGTCCAACTGCTGCCATTGTTGTTGTTGTAGAAAATGAGACAGCCTTTTTCGCCAAATGATTGGCCAGTACACAGATCCAAATCGTTGTCCTGGTCCACATCGATCAACTCGACCATATGGCATTTTCCGAAGTTGTTTTTGATGATGTGCTTGGTAAAGCTTACGCCACCGTTCATACCGATGCCTGTATTCTCATACCAGGCGAGGAATTTGAATGCGCCCTCAGCGCTGCCCATGTAGACGTCATTGTCGCCGTCATTGTCGATGTCGCCTACGGCTGACTTCACTTCCTCCTGTACAAACAGGGGATCAATGCTGTATTCGACCGGGTTGCCAGTACGCCAGCCCCCAGGATTGTCCCAATAGACGCCCGATAGCACGATTTCATTTTCCCCATCGCCATCGATATCACCAGCGGAAATGCCTTCCGGTTTGCCATTTTCACCTGTGTCAAAAGCCCGTACGGTCCAGTTGTTGATGTTGGCATTTTGCAAGGCGACCACCACCCGCTCACTGGACCAGGTTCGTTCGATGATGTCCAGGCGGCCATCCCCATCCATGTCAGCGATGCGCATATCATTTTGGTGGCGGACATTGCCAGAGTAGACGGTAATGCGTTGCCATTGTGCGGTATGATTGCCGCCAGCACCGGGATTGAGGTAGAGATAAATCTCGCCGGGAATATCGCCAGCATTACGGGCGCCGTCGGAGGTGACAAAGTCTGGCCAGCCATCGCCGTTGATATCGGCTACACGGGCCGCATAAGGCCCGCCATCGGAGGTGCCAATCGTGTAGAAATTGGTGAAGTCTGGTCCTTTATACCAGCGTTGGGTGGCACCGGCTACGGCGATGTCGACATGGCCATCGCCATCAAGATCGGCGACACCGACTTCGCAACTGCTGCGACCGAGGGCATTGGCAGAAGACCATTGAATGATTTGGGCAAAACAGGATAACGGCAGGAATACGCTGATCATCAGGCTGATCGAGACGCGAAGCATAGGGAGTTGGGTAAAAAGATTTCAAGGAGTTAATTGGTATTTTTTACCCAAACGATATGCCAATGCGTGAAATAAATGTCTTGATGTAAGAAAATGTAAGGCTTTGTTCAGACTTGATGGGGCAGCTATCGGGCCAGCGGTTCCTGCTGGGTGATACAATGAATTCCACCACCATAATAATTTAGATTCATCACATCCAGCTGAATGATTTTCCGCTCGGGGAAAACGCGTTTCATGATCGCAAGCACCTGTTCCTCCTTTTGCCGGGAACTGCCCGCTTTCACATAGGTTGGTAGAATCACGGCTTCATTGCAGACCAGATAATTCAGATAACTTGCCGCAGGCATTCGTTCGACGGAATCGCCAGGACTGACCGTTTCTTTTTCCACAAACCAATCCCATTTTAGGTTCATGGCGAATGGATCTTTGAGTTGTTCAACTACCTGAACAGATTTTGTGATTGGGTCTGGTAAAGGGCACTTGATGATCTGTAATGGCCGTCCATCCTGATCGGTAGAGGCCCGAAGAATACGCATATTTTCCTGCATGCGGCCAGCATTGATGGCTGCAATTGGATGATTGTGTGCTTCCTCTGCTTCGACCCAGGCCAGCAGGATGGTGGTGTCATTGACAAAGCGGACAAATTCATCTGTATGGCCA
>JBCBZF010001066.1:0-2489 GCA_039815525.1 Bacteroidota bacterium
ATGTCAGCCGCACCCCTTCTTTCAGCAGTCTGATCGTGATGTTTCTGGAAAAAGGTGGTGTATATGCCCTTCCCAACCTCCGCGGCGGCGGTGAATATGGTGAAGAATGGCATGAGGGGGGCATGCTCGAAAAGAAACAGAATGTCTTTGATGACTTTATTGCGGCAGCAGAGTACCTGATTGCCAATCAATATACTTCCAGTGAAAAGCTGGCCATTGCCGGCGGTTCGAATGGTGGCTTACTGGTTGGGGCGGTGATGAATCAGCGACCGGATTTGTTCCAGGTTGTTTTTCCCGCAGTAGGCGTGATGGATATGCTGCGTTTCCACAAATTCACCATTGGCTGGGCCTGGGTCAGCGAATATGGCAGCAGCGAACAGAGCAAAGCATCCTTTGACAATCTCTACGGCTATTCGCCCCTCCATAACATCAAGGCTGGTGTGAACTATCCGGCGACCATGGTGACCACCGCTGATCATGACGATCGGGTGGTGCCGGCACATTCCTTCAAATACATCGCCGAATTGCAGAAGCAACATCAGGGCGACCGCCCAGTGCTGATCCGCATCGAGACCGATGCCGGACATGGTGGTGGAAAGCCCATCAGCAAGACGCTGGACGAACAAGCCGATAAATGGGCGTTTATGTTTTATAATATGGGGGAGGATTTTTAAGCCTGGAAAGTCAGCGAAAAGCAATCGCCCCGATCAGATGATTCTGATCGGGGCGATTGGCATATTGGGGCGATCAGCTAACTGGTATCTGATTTTTAAACACCAGCGTACGATGCGGGAATGGAATCTCGATCCCTTCTGCATCAAAACGCTTCTTGATGCTTTCAAGCAGATCACATTGCAAGGCAAAGGCGTCGGCGGTGTCATTGGCCCAAATCCAGGCCCTGAGGGTGATGCCGGATTCGCCTAAGGCCAATACCCGAACTGGAACCACCGGATCACCCTTTTCCCTGGCTTCATCATTGCGGTTGTCGAGCGTGAGTGGATGTTTATGGGCTTCATCCGCCATGATGGCCTTGGCCAGATCGATGTTCGAATCATAACTGATGCCAACCTCCAGCCAACGACATACCTTGGTCTCAATCAAATCTGAGTTGACGATGACCTCGCTGCTGATCATGGAGTTGGGGATAATGACGCGGCGGTTTTCGAAATTACGAATCACGGTATGCCGCAAATTGATGTCTTCTACCACACCTGAGATGGTGTCGCGGATGCTCAGGCGGTCATTGACCCGAAAGGGCTTGAAAATGACAATGAATATTCCCGCCACGATGTTGGAGAGAGCTGTTTGGGAAGCAAAGCCAATGGCGACCGCCGCAATGCCAGCACCTGCCAGCATTGATTGGGCCACTGCACGGAGGCCGGGGATATAATAGATTGCCAGCCCAATCCCTAAAATATAGATCAAACCAGTGATGGCATGACGCAGAAATTGGTAATTGGTTGAATGATCCTTGTCCTCGGCCGCTTTTTTGATAATGCGTTTCATGAAGCGGTTGAACAACCAGCTCAGCACAATCGTCGCCGCCAGAATACCGGCTGCTGCGAAATACGGATAAAATTTTTCCATGTTGAATATGTACAATCTGAATTAAAACCAGTCTTTTCGTTTGAAAAACCAGATCAGCAGCACTGTCAGCAAACCCATGATGCCAAGCACCATGAAATAGCCATTTTGCCAATCCAGTTCGGGCATATGTTTGAAATTCATGCCGTACACCCCCACGATGAAGGTAAGGGGAATGAAAATGGTTGAGATAATGGTCAACAACTTCATGACCTGATTCATCTTATGACCATTGAGGGCCAGATGCAGGTCATGTAGATTCGAAAGCGTATCCCGGAAAGACTCGATCAGATCAGTAATCTGAAACATCTGGTCCTGCAGGTCCCGGAAAAAGAGCAGCGTTTTCTGCTGAATGAACGCATGATCGTGGGTACGCTCAATCTGGTTGATGACTTCCCGTAGGGGGAAAATCGATTTGCGGAGGAAAATGAGCACTTTTTTCAGCTTTTGGATCTCCTGTATCACTTCCCGTGCATTGTCTTCATAAATGCGGTCCTCGATCTCGTCGATTTGATCTTCAATGCCTTCCAAGACCGAATAGTAGTTGCGGACAATGGTGTCCAAAAGGGCGTAAAAAAGATAGTCGGCCTTTGTTTTGCGTAAACGTCCCTGATTCAGCTGAATTCGTTGGCGGATAGGATCAAAAACATCTTCGGTACGCTCCTGATATGTCAGCACATAGCCGGCACCTAGAAAAAGACTTACTTGCTCGGTGTTGATTTCCTTTTTCTCCACATCGTAGGAAAGCATGCGTAAAACCAGATAGACACCATTGTCATATTCTTCGACTTTTGGACGTTGGGTGGTATTGGTGATGTCTTCCTGAACAATCGGATGGAGATTGTAGAGGCTGTGAAATTCTTTGAGAAAATCTGTATCGTGGACGCCATCAACATTGATCCATG